>JADNEJ010000631.1 GCA_016292295.1 Candidatus Thiodictyon intracellulare | reverse complement strand
GGTCCGTGGGAATGCGCGCGCCCACGGGCGTGGTGCTGCGCCAGTGGGTAAAGGCTGCGGCCGTCTGTGCTAGATCGGCAGCAGCGGGGAGTGACAGTGACATCGTGGAGCCTCCGGATCACCAAAAACGGGGCTCCTGCGCTACCGGGCCAGAGATGGGATTTCATGCAGCCTTGCCGGAAGGACACGGAGATCGACCGTGGGCCGGGCGCAGTGGGCGCGAATCTCGGCCACCAGCACCGGCTGCACATCAGCTTGATCCAACTCGGTCAGGAACTCATCGATCAGGTCTCGGATTTCGGCCTCCGGCCAGGCGGGGGGGCGTGACGAGGGGCTTGAAGACCTGGTCTAGCCGCCCCACCAGGGCCCGGGCGGCGCTATCGGCAGCCACCTGGCCGCGTTGCAGATCGGGCCGCATAGGCCTCGGCCAAGCGGAATAGATCGGCCAGAATCCCATTCTTGATGAAGCGGTGCAACTGTTGGAACAGGCGACTGAGCTTGATCAAGCCCTCGACGGCGGTGCTAGGGCGGTACTAATCGACCAAGTGGCGGTGGAAATACGGCCGAACCTTGCGCAAGGCCGCCGCCAGTGCTTCCAATGCCTCCGGCGGCAGCTCCTCGTCCTCCATCGCCAGCACCGAGCCGAAGACCAGCAGTTCCGCTGAGTTCCGCCGGGGTCAGCGGCGGGGCACCGCGGGATGCGCGCAGACGGCGCGGTCGTTGATGGTCGGCTAGAGGCTCAACGGGGGGACCTCGGCCCCGGCGTCCAGCCGGTCCAGATGGCTTGGGAGTTGGATCAGGGCCAGCATCATGGCCTCGGCCGCCTCCTTGGGACTGCACACCCGACGCTCGGCCATGGCATCGCACAGCCGCTGCATCTCGTCGACTAGACACGCGGGGAGCGTGAGCTGGAGCGCGAGCAGGACCCCGCGCACCTCGAACAGGGCCTCCACTGCATCGCCCAGGGCGCCGGGCTTGCTGGTCTGCCCATAGGCTTCCACCAGGCTCCTGACCCGGCGCAGGGTAGTGGCGATCTCGCCTTTAACCCACTTTCAGGCCACCGACAACTTTTTCTACCATGGAATGATTTCTCTTGGTGTAGGCCCTTGGATCGGGTCCTGATTCAGGCCCGGGGATGACGCGCGGACCACCGGTACGCGCGCCGTTCGTCATGGCTCCGCAACTGGGCCGCCAAGCGTTGCAGCTCGGCGGCAAACGTCACCAAGTCCTCCTGTGACTGGGCCAGGCCGCGGCCCCCTTGCGCGCTTTCCGCGGTGATAGCGCGTAGCGCCTGGACCGTCTCGGTGAGGGCCGCCGCCTGGCGCGACTGGTGCTGTAAGGCATCAGCCAGACCCCTAACCAGATTGGCACCGGCGCCGCCGGCGGTCTCGATCTGGCGCAACGCCTCCTCGGCCTGCGGCATCAGGTCGGCGCCCGGCACCGCGGCGGCACCGCCGGTCTGCAAGGACCGCAACGCCGCCTGCAGATCCGACTGGAGGCTGCACACCAGGGCCTGGCACTGCCCGGTGCTGCCGCCGGACTCCCCGGCAACGCTCAGCACCTCAGCGGCGAATACCGCGAAGTCATCGGGCGCCGACGCCCCCATCCTAGCCGCCTGTATGACCGCGTTCAGGGCCAGGACATTGATCTCATGGACACTATCGGTGAGCCGCTCGAGGAGGGCACCGAGCCTGTGTACACTCTCGCCGCAGCGCGCGACCTGCTCGCTGCCCGCGGGGCCGCCGTCGGCGGTCATCCCGGCGAGGGCCTTGCGCACCGTCTGGATGCCACGCGCGGCCAGGGCCGCAGCGTGCAGCGCCGCCTCGGCCAACTCGGCGGCCTGACCACATAGCGCATCCAGGTCCGCAATAAGCGTTTGGACGGCACCGCAGACCAGCGCGATTTGCCCCGTCTGGACGGCCGCCGCCTCACGCTGGTGCAAGGCGTCGGCACGCGTCTGCGCCACCGACGCCAGGAGTTTACCGGCAGCCGCATCAATGCTGCGCGGCAGCCGCCGCTGGCCTTCCACCCCATCCGCGTCGGTCGCAGGCCCGGGGACGGTCGCTGGGCCGCGATCGAGACTGTCATCGGCGCCGTCATTGATCAGGCCGCCCGACAGACTAGCAGCCTGTCGGACTTAGCGACCAGCGCCACCGCCTGAAGCCCTTGGACGGGCTTTTGCGGCAAAAAAGAGACGGTTTTCAGCTAGAAACGCAGTTTTCCGCGGT
>JADNEJ010000162.1 GCA_016292295.1 Candidatus Thiodictyon intracellulare | reverse complement strand
TCTGCAAGGAAGCGGCGACGCCAGGACTGAACAAGGTGGGCGGAATTATGATCAAAGCCAACGCTCTGCGTGGGAATGCGGTCTTTGCCGCTCCAGCGGCCCGAATGGCCACGCGGCGCCGAAGCGTCGGCACTTGCTTCCTCGTTGGAGCGTGGGAGCCAGACGAAAGCTCACCGCATGCTTGCGGAGATTGCTGGCGCCTTGAGTGCCTCGAATTCGACACTCACAGTGCTTTTTGGCGGCATAGTTTGGGCATCGTGGGGGCCGTTCGGATACCGCCTCGAGCCGGTTTGGTCAGATATCGACCGGTCAGGCTCACCCAGCGGACAAGATCTCTAGCGGCCCGGCCGCGACATCGAACCAGGACGTCCGTGCCGATACGTACTGCCTCCAGCACTTGTTCAACTGCTCGCTGGATAAACGGCAGAGGTCATCGGATTGCCCGCTATCGCCGTCATCGGCCGCATCCAGCCTGACATCAAAGCTGACACCAGCGAGTTTCGTCAGGATGTAGCGATTATGGACCTTCTCGCAGCCGGGGCGTTGTCGCAGCAGCGTTACCTGCAAGCCGTGGCCTCCTGGCACGATGGCAGGAAGCCAGTCCCGACAGCGCCCGAGCAACCAGGTCCTATCGCGTCCACTTTCGGCCCTAGCACCAGTTACGCGCTCGGCGCGCCGAGGCCTTGATCATAATTCCGCCCACCTATGTTCAGTTCCGGCGTCGCCGCTCCCTTGCAGAACATGCTCTTGCGCGCGCAAACCCACATGGGCCGGCCGGCCTTGGGCGGATTTATGATCAAGGTCGCACGCCGACACAACGTCCAGGTCCCCAAAGGACCCTCAGCATCGCCTGCAAGCTGTTCAAGAATCTTGGCTTGCTTGGATCGAACTCAATGCCATTAATTTAGGCCCCGCTTACCGGCAGCGCTTGAAGTTGGGGTGGAAACCCTGGATCTTGGCCGGCATCATCTTGCGTGGGGCGACGCGATCTGGTCGCACGGCTTCGACACTGGCTGCCATCGTCAAGACCAACGCGGTGACCAATTCCTGGCCCGCGAGTCTCAAGAGCAGCCGTGCGATGGAGTGCTTCATCTGCGAGAAGGCGTTAGCGAAGTTCACCCGGTAGGCGTGGCACCGCATCTGGTAGAGCCGGTCGGCAATCGCCTGAGCAACCCAGACCAGAATCGTCGTGAGGTTCATGGCGAAGATTTTTGCGTAGAAATCCTGACGCACGTACTGGGCACTGCGCCCAGAGAAATTCTCGATCTCCACCAGGCACTTGGCGCGTTTGTATTGCTCCTCTATGCCCCACCTCAAATGATATAGGTGCTTGAAAACATGTGCTGGAAAGGCTTCCTCATCGTGCAGCGAGGTGGCCAGCACCTCGGTCTCTCCGCCCTTGAGGGTCACCCGTACCAAGCGCATCTGCAGCGGCGCGGTGGGCAGCCCATAGGCTTCGCACTGGCGACGGGCGTCCGCGCCGGGGGTGAAAGCGAGCACCGCACTGGTGGCACCCGAGGCCATAAAGTCGTCGACTTCGGTGGAGAATCCGACCGGCAGGCGCATGCAGAAATCTCGCTGTTCCAGCGCATGGAGCGCGAAGAACAAACAGCCCATGTAGCCACGATCGTAGAGCACTAATACCTCGCGATGGAATAGCTCGAACTACTTTTGGCTAGGCCGCAAGCGGCTTGCCCTGGTATGTTCAGCGAAAAGATTTGGCCATCGTCTCATTGAAGTAATCGATGAATTTTTTGATCTTATCGCATAGATCATCGACCGAAAGAAAATTTCCTCGTCGAATAACTTTGCGGACCAAGATTGAGAACCAAATTTCAATCTGATTCAGCTATGAACAGTGTTTAGGCGTAAAATGAAAGACGATGCGATGCGTGAGATCGCAAAGAAACGCTTGGCGCGTCGCCATAGACTCGATAATTCCACACTTGCCTTTGACGCCGAGGCCACCGTTAAAGCCGATGGCATCCGCGACTAAACGCACGACGGATTCTGAGGAGTGGGTATTGAGATTGTCCATGACGAGGTGCAACTGCGACTCTGCCGAGCACGCAGCAAAAAGGGGGTTTTCTCAACAGAGATCGCTTGGATTCCCGCTGCCGCTCGCTCCGTGGCCAGACGGTACGTATCGCAGATGTCGTAGAGTTTCTCCGCGAACTGGGATCTGGTTTGGCGTTCAGCCAGCCGCGACTGCGATGCGGTTTGATGTCCGCT
>JADNEJ010000179.1 GCA_016292295.1 Candidatus Thiodictyon intracellulare | reverse complement strand
CCGACGACCGCGGCCAGTCAGTTTGCCTGCTCTGACGCTGGTGGCGGCGTGACGGACGTGGGCGGAGTTATGATCAAGGCCCCACCGGCTTTAACGGTGACCTCGACGTCAAAGGCAAGTGTGGAATTCTCGTGTCCATGGCGACGCGCTAAGCGTTTCTTTGCGATCCCACGCGTCGTATCGTCTTTCATTTCACGCCTAAACACTGTTCATTGCTGAATCAGATTGAAATTTTGTTCTCGAACTTGACCTGCAAAGTTATTTGACGAGGAAATTTTTTTCGGTCGAAGATCTATGCGATAAGATCAACAAATTCATCGACTATTTCAATGAGACGATGGCCAAGCCTTTCCGCTGGACATACCAGGAAAAGCTGCTGGCAGCCTAGCCGGAAGTGGTCCGAGCGATTCCATCGCGAGGTACTAGGTTCATGGCCCGCGAAACCGCCCTGATAAACGACCTGGATCGTCATCGCAAAACGACGCTGCCTGTTGTATAACCGCGATATTTTGTCTTTTCACGGCTGATCTGGTGCTCGATGCGGACTCTGACCTTCATCGAAAATACATGAAAAACATGGCTCGACAAGTCGTTCCTTAGGGTCTACATTAAGGGTCAGGCGATTGTGTGAAAAACGCAACGTCGTATGATAGGGTCTGGGGAATTGGTCGCACCAGTGCTGGGCGGCCGCTCCGGCGCTTGGCCAGCGCACCATGATCTCGAGCCGCGGAATGATGCGTGCAGCCGGAGCGGCCTCTTTCGGTTGCCGCGTCTTGCGCCAAGGAGTGGACATGGATGCCGCCCGCCCGCGCGCGCCTCGTGGCAGATCCCGCCCGGCGGGATTTTTATTATAATTTTTGTTGGAATATCGAGATGAAAGCTCGCGTGTTGACGGCGGCATCATTTGCCGCCTGCCTGGCGTCAGGTGCGCCCCTGGCCGACGATGTGGCCAAAAACTACCTGCCGGATTTCCACGGCTATCTGCGTTCCGGGCTCGGCGCCACCAGCGGCGGCGGGAACCAATCCTGCTTCCAGTCCAACGGCGCCGACAGCAAATACCGCCTCGGCAACGAGTGCGAGACTTACATAGAGCTTGTGCTCGGCAAGTCTTTGTGGGAGCAGAGCGGCCAGAGCTTCTACATCGACACCCGCATTGCCTATAAGTCCGGGCAGCAAAACGACTGGAGAGAGGACTCGGGCGACGGCTCCGGTTCCAACAGCGACTCGATCCCCGGTGATCGCATCATCGCCGCTCACCCCTACCGGGACTCGGTGGTGTCGGTGCGCGAGGCCAATGCCCAGTTCCGCGCAGTGATTCCCGGCCAGAAGCGCTCCAGCCTGTGGGCCGGCAAGCGCTTCTATCAGCGTCACGACATCCACATGGCGGACTTTTACTACTGGGACATCTCCGGCCCCGGGTTCGGCCTGGAATACTGGACGCTGGGACCCGGGGACCTGTCTGTCGCCTGGATCCGCAATACTGACGGCGCTTGGGCCAACGGGCTTGGAACCGATTTTTGGGCCTCGGACGGCATACGCCAGAACGTCGTCAACAACGTCGTGAGCCTGCGTTACGCCAACCTGAAGACCAACAAGGACGGCAGCCTAGAGCTGGGCGCCGAGTGGGGCGGGGCCGATCTGATCAATGGCCAGAGGCACTATCAGTTCGTCAACGCCGATGACGAGGTCTATAAGCGCGGTTTCGACAATCAGAATGGCTGGATGTTTACCGTCGAGCACACCCAGGGCAACTGGTTCGGCTCCGGCTACAACAAGTTTGCGAGCCAATATGCTAGCGGCAGTATGGCCGCCACCGGCAACAACGATATCCACAGCCACAGCTTCTCCAACGTGGACCGGGTGTGGCGGGTCATCGACCATGGGGTGCTCGTCTTCAGCAACCGGATCGCAATGATGTACGCGACCTGGTACGAGTCGAAGAAATTGATCGACGGCGGCACCAAGGATTGGTTCTCCATCGGCATTCGCCCCCAGTACAACTGGACCGACACCATGAACACGACGCTGGAGGTCGGTTACGACAATGTGGCCTTCGGGCACAACTGGACCGGCTACATCCCGGACCCTACCCAACCGGATTATTTTGCGAATTGCGCCGAGCTCAACAACCACTGCGTTCTGACCAAGGTCACCCTGGCCCAGCAGTGGCAGGCGGGTCCGAGCATCTGGGCGCGGCCGGTGCTGCGTCTGTTCGTCACCTACGCGGATTGGAACAAGGGCAAC
>JADNEJ010000157.1 GCA_016292295.1 Candidatus Thiodictyon intracellulare | reverse complement strand
AAAAGCAAGTCAGTGTCGCGGTCCATCGGGTGGAAGCGGCGCATCGGCAGTAGCATTCCGGCCATCGGGGTTGATCCCAACAGTGTACCGGACCCGCCGCCCCGACGGTGCCCCGAAGTCCGACAGGCTGCTAGCCGCTGCCGTCCGGGTTTGTCGGCCGGTCGGTGCCTGGCGGCCGCTGCCGCGCGTCGTGCGACGCGCCGGCCGGCGCTAGCCGACCGCTGTCGCGATCCGCTCCAGGGCCTGATCCAGTTTGCTCGGGCTGGTCGCAATGGAGATGCGTACGTGCCCGGCGAGTCCGAAGGCGGAGCCCGGCACCAGGGCTACCCCGACCTTCTCCAGCAGATACTCGGCGAACTCCAGGTCGTTGTTGACGCCGGGTAGGCGCTCGATGGCCTGTTGCACCCGCGGGAAGACATAGAAGGTCCCGTCCGTGGGCAGGCATTCGATGCCGGGGATCCGGTTCAGTTGCTCGACCACGTGGTCGTGCCGCTCTTTGAAGGCCCGTGTCATCACGCCGATGCAGTCCTGGGGGCCTTCTAGGGCGGCCTGCGCCGCCACCTGGGCGATGGAGGTCGGGTTGGAGGTGCTCTGGGATTGGATCTTGGTCATGGCCTTGATGACTTCGGCCGGGCCGCCGGCATAGCCGATGCGCCAGCCGGTCATGGCATAGGCCTTCGAGACGCCGTTGAGCACCAGGGTGCGCGGGGCCAGGTCAGGGCACACATTGAGGATGTTGACGAAGGGCGCCGAGTCCCAACGGATGTGCTCGTACATGTCGTCGGTGGCGATGAGCGCCCGCGGGAAGTTGCGCAGCACCGCGCCCAGGGCCTTCAATTCGTTTGCGCTGTAGGACATTCCGGTGGGGTTGGACGGGCTGTTGATGACCACCAGCCGGGTCTTGTCGTTCATCGCCGCCTTGAGTTGGACCGGGGAAATCTTGAAGTGTTGCTCGGCCAGCGCGTGCACCAGCACCGGGGCTCCGCCGGCCAGCAGCACGATATCCGGATAGGAGACCCAGTAGGGCGCCGGGATCACCACCTCGTCGCCCGGGTCGACCACCGCGAGCGTCAGGTTGAAGAAGCTCTGCTTGCCGCCGCAGGAGACCAGGACCTGCTCAGGGGTATAGTCCAGGGCGTTCTCGCGCTTGAACTTGGAGACGACCGCGGCCTTGAGGCTGGGCATCCCGTCCACCGCGGTGTACTTGGTGAACCCCTGGCGGATGGCCACGATGGCCGCCTCCTTGATGTGGTCTGGGGTGTCGAAATCCGGCTCACCGGCGCCCAGGACGACGACATCTTTGCCCGCCGCTTTGAGGGCCTTGGCGCGGGCGTCGACGGCGAGGGTGGCGGAGGGCTTGACGGCCTGGACGCGGGCGGCGAGCTTGATGGTCATCGGCAAAGGTCTCGGGTGAACGGGTCAGGATGAATCGGATTGGTAACCGTTTAGTATATCCGATGACAGCGGCACGAACATCAGTTTCAGACTCCCGTGCCGGCCCGGGCGGCAGTGCCGCCAAGCCGCCGTGCCGCGGCAGAGCCTCGGCACGAGTACCCGTCCGGCGCCACGGTGCAGCTTCGGAACCAGGGCGCCCAGCGAGCGCCCTCTCAGGTTTCCGGCAACTCCTTGGCATAGAGCACGGTCCATTCCGCCACCTCGTGCATGCAGTCGTCCGCCACCCGCTCCGCCAGGCGCAGGGTGTCGAGCGACCAGGCGCCGAGGTCGGCGGTCGGCTGCGCCTGGGCGCGGTCGATCCGGTCAGCCAGGGACTGGGCCTCCAGCCGGCGCCCGCCGATGGCTTGGACTAGGGTCTGGGAGCGCTCGCCTAAGCGTGCGGCCTCGCTCTGAAAGCGCAGACCGTTGAGGCTAGAAAGAGCAGTTCGACCTTGCGCGATCTTATTTAAAATTCTGAAATATATAATTAATTATGTGCGCATGAACGATTTTATCCTTCATCCAGCGGGTGAAACCGAAACAACGGCGCTGGCACCGTTTTCTGGCCCCGGCCCGGCCCCCGTGGACATGTTCAGTGGCAGGGTCCACGTTGAGTGGGACCCGCAGACCGCCATCACCCCACTCGGGCAGTTGCCATTCTTCATCGAATTTCTCCAAGTGAGCGGGCTCTTCGATCCCTGGGTAAATATACACGTCTCATCTGAGATTATCGCTCAAGACCCTAGCGTAACCGGTCGACGTCGATATACTATCGTCCCTATGCTCGACTAGACCCTCTCCACCGAACAAC
>JADNEJ010000495.1 GCA_016292295.1 Candidatus Thiodictyon intracellulare | reverse complement strand
CGGCACGCAGCTCGGCGAGTTGTTCGGTGGAGAGAGTATAGTCGAGCATAGGGACAATAATATATTGACGTCGGCCGGTTACGCTAGGGTCATAAGCGAAAATCTCAGATGAGACGTATATACAAAATAAGTGCCTCAACAAAAAAGTTTGTAGTAAGCAGCATAGATTGCCAATAAGTTGATTGGCTTATCAGCTTCACACCTTTAAGTCAGTATATCATTTTGTTTAATATTAATTTGTATGATAGAAATATTCCGTTACCTAGTTGAGAAATATTGCTTTTCACAATTTGATTTCAGGAAAACGATAAAAGTGCGACACATTGTTATAATAGCGACACGAGTTAGATCAGATGAAACTCAAAGATATTCTCGATCGCCCGCTGCGCGTTATTGATATAATTCAATTAAGGCGAATTATTAAAGAAAAAGGATCGCATGAGGTACGTAATAGCTCGCAAGCAATCATTCTTATTTTTCAAGATCGCCGGTCACTTGAAGATATCGCAAGTTTTTTAATGTGCATATTAATACGATAAATAACTGGGCAGGTCGGTGGGCTGTCGAGGGGATCAACGGGGTCTATGATTTGGACGGCCGAGGCGTCAAGCAGCCTTGATCACAAATCCGCCCAAGGCCGGCCGGCCCATGTGGGTTTGCGCGCGCAAGACCATGTTCTGAAAGGAAGCGGCGACGCCGGGACTGAACAAGGTGGGCGGAATTATGATCAAGGCCGCGGACCGGATACCAGAACAGGTCGCCGGCGACGAAGACCTCGGGGTCCTCGGCAAAGAGGCACTCGAGGTTCTCCTTGATCTTCACCAGCCACTCGTATTGCTCGGTGCTCTCCACCATGGGCTTACCATCAGTTTCCGGGTAAGGGTCGGCAGGGTCATAGTGGGAGAGGGGGTTCATCGGGCGGGTCCTTCTCCAGTCGGAACGCCGAGGGTACCTTTGTATGATATCACAAGGACGCGTTACGGAACAAAGACCTGGCGAGCCGACACTGGACTTGGCCACGCGCGTTCCGCTCTTTTGGAGTGGAAATCGGTGGAGGTGACTCGCGTCGAAGCTCGGCATTGTCGGTCGCGTTGGCGAAGCGTAACCTGACAGCCTTGTCTCAGTTGCGCTTATTCCTTTATTTTCGGCAGACCCGTTTGCTTGAATTCATGAACACGGATATGCCCGGCCGGCGCGTCGCCCAGACCTTCCGTGACGCCGCCACCGCCCTCGCCAGCCTCTCCCAGTCTGCCCCCCGACTGGAGGCCGAACTGCTGCTCACCGAGGCGACCGGCTGGTCGCGCACGCGCCTCCTCGCCTGGCCCGAGGCGTACCTGGACACCGTGGCCGCCGCCCGCTTTGAAGCCTTGCTTGCCCGCCGCCTGGCCGGCGAGCCCATCGCCTATCTCCGCGGCCGGCAGGCCTTCTGGACCCTGGACCTGAAGGTCACCCCAGACACCCTGATCCCCCGTCCCGAGACCGAACTGCTGGTCGAGATCGCCTTGGAAGTGCCGGACCCGGACCGACTGCGCGTCGTCGCGGATCTCGGCACCGGCAGCGGCGCTATCGCCGCCGCCGTCGCGAGCGAGCGGCCCCACTGGCGGGTGATCGCCACCGACTGCTCGGCCGCCGCCCTAGCCGTTGCACGCACCAACGTCCGCGACTGCGGGCTCCAGAATGTGCTTCTGCTGCGCGCCGACTGGCTCGCCTCCATCGTCACACATTCCCTGGACTTGCTCCTCGCCAACCCCCCCTATATCGCCGTGGCCGACCCGCACCTCACCGAGGGTGACCTGCCCTATGAGCCCAGGTTAGCCCTCACCTCTGGTCCCGACGGGCTCGACGCCATCCGCCGCATCGCCGGCACTGCCCTGCGCTGCCTGCGCCCTGGCGGACTGCTGGCGGTCGAGCACGGATTTGACCAGGGGAACGCCGTCCGTCAGCTATTCAGGGATCGAGGCTTACTCGATCCTGAGACCCGACGTGATCTGGCGGGGCTCGACCGGGTCGCGCTCGGGTGGGCGCCCCCGATTTCTCACGGGGGACAATCACAATGACGGCCCCACAGGTCGAACGTTGGGAAAAGTGAGCGTCGCCGGTGGTGTCTAGCAGCCTGTCGGACTTCGGGGCTCCGTCGGGACGGCGGGTCCGGTATACTGTCCGGATCAACCCCGATGACCGCCCGATGGCTGAAGTGTTACTGCCGATGCGCCGCTTCCACCCGATGGACCGCGACACTGACTTGC
>JADNEJ010000313.1 GCA_016292295.1 Candidatus Thiodictyon intracellulare | reverse complement strand
ACAGTGTACTGGACCCGCCGCCCCGACGGGGCCCCGAAGTCCGACAGGCTGCTAGTGCGCGGTGATGGCGAATCTCTCGCAGGAGGCGCCGAGCTTCGGGTGTCCGGTCAATTCGACCATGCCGCCCCAGGGCCGAGCAGGGCGTGCAGCAGCCCGGAGTCGGCGATGTAGACCTCGGGGAAGCACACCTGGCGCTTAGCCAGGTTGGCGTACTAGGAGGGCAGGGTCTGGACCCTGAAAATCTGGAGTCTGTCTCCGAATTTTTATGGTATGCCCGCGGCCAAATTGTCCACTCGCGACGGACGGCCTGGGGCCTCGCTCAGACGGCAATCACCGCGGTGCCATACTGGACCACGAGCGGGTCATGACTGAGCAGTCGCAGCGGTTCGGTGATGGCTTGCGCGATCAATAGACGGTCGAACGGGTCGCGGTGGCGGTCGGGCAGGTGCTCCACGGCCGCGGCGTGCGCCGGGGTGATCGGCAGCAGGTCGTAGCCCGCCTGGCGGAACCCATTCCAGGGCTTCGTCGCCGGAAATCGGCATGTCGTCGCGGCCCAGGACGTGTTTGATGGCGATCTCCCAGGCGGTCGTGGCGCTGACCATGACTTGGTTGGCGGGATCATCGATCAGTGCCCGCGCCCGCCGCGACAGGCGCGCGTCGTCGGCCAAGGCTCAGAGGGTGATGTGGGTGTCGAGCAGCAGCCTCATGGGGGCGGGTCGCGTCCGTGAACAGGTGCTCCACCAAGGCGTTGTCGCGTCAGAGTGTGGCGCGAGTCTGGCGACCGGACAAGGGAGAAATAGCAAACTGACCACCTTGCCCGTTCCCCGCGTGGACAGCCGGGCGCCGGACCTTTAGAATCCCCGCGGATTCGGTGCCGCCTTGTCCGAATCACCAGTGCCTGTGCCCGCTGTTGTCCCGGTGGTCCATCGCGGCCCGCTGTGAGGGCCGGCCACGCCGCCTCCCGATTCGGAGAAATCCTTGAAAAAGCACGCAGTTCTGGTCCTGGAAGACGGTTCTGTCTTCCGGGGAACCTCGATCGGCGCCGACGGTTCGAGCGTCGGCGAGGTGGTCTTCAACACCGCCATGAGTGGGTATCAGGAGATCCTGACGGACCCGTCGTACCTGCGCCAACTGGTCACACTCACCTATCCGCACATCGGCAACACGGGCGTGAACCCGGAGGACGAGGAGTCGTCGGGGGTCCAGGCCGCCGGTCTGATCATTCGTGACCTGCCGTTACTGTCCAGCAACTTCCGGATGCGCGAGCGTCTGGACGACTATCTGCTGCGCCAGAGGGTGCTGGGCATCGCCGGGATCGATACCCGGCGGCTGACCCGCCTGCTGCGCGAAAAGGGCGCCCAGAACGGCTGCCTGATGGCAGGAGAGGGGGTCGACGAGGCCGCCGCCCTGACTGCGGCGCGCGCCTTCCCGGGGCTCAAGGGCATGGACCTGGCCCAGTACGCTGGTACCAGCGAGCCCTATGATTGGACCCAAGGCATGTGGAGCCTGGCGTACGGCCATCGGGACCCTGAGGGCGCGTCGCCCTACCACGTCATCGCCTATGACTACGGCATCAAACGCAACATCCTGCGGATGCTGGTGACCCGCGGCTGCCGGGTGACCGTGGTGCCGCCCCGCACCCCGGCGGCGCAGGTGTTGCCCCAAGACCCGGACGGGGTTTTTCTTTCCAACGGGCCCGGTGATCCGCAGCCCTGCGACTATGCCATCACGGCCATCCGTGAGTTGCTTCAGACCGGTATCCCGGTGTTCGGCATCTGTCTCGGGCACCAGTTGTTGGGGCTGGCGAGCGGGGCGCGCACCGTCAAGATGAAGTTCGGTCACCACGGTGCCAACCACCCGGTGCAGGATCTAAAGACCGGGCGGGTCATGATCTCCAGTCAAAACCATGGCTTTGTGGTGGACGAGGCGAGCCTGCCCGACTGCTTGGAGGCGACCCACCGCTCGCTCTTCGACGGCTCTCTGCAAGGCATTGCGCGCCGTGACTGCCCGGCCTTCAGCTTCCAGGGCCACCCGGAGGCCAGCCCGGGGCCGCACGACGTGGCGCCGGTGTTCGACCATTTCATCGCCCTCATGGCCGCCGGCAAATACGTTAGTACGTTAGTACGTCGCATCTCGCCCGGCCTTTCGGTGCGAGGCTCCTGATACGCGCTACCCGTAATGACGAACCAATGTACTTCAGTACTATACGTCTCTCATGTGAGATTCCGGTTTAGTCGCGGCGGGTAACCTGCCG
>JADNEJ010000163.1 GCA_016292295.1 Candidatus Thiodictyon intracellulare | reverse complement strand
GCTTGACCGTCGTGTCGGCATCCAGAATCCACCACTCGCTCAGTAACGGCGCCGCAGGCCTTGATCACAAATCCGCGCAAGGCCGGCCGGCCCATGTGGAGTCGCTCCGCTGGTAGGCCATGTGCAACAAACCGGGCAGACCGCTCTGCTGATAGCGCTGAAAATGGTCGCGCACGGTGTTGGAGTCGATCAGCAGGACTTCAGCGACCTGCTCTGCCGATCAGCCGCCCGCGATACGACCGCCTTGATGCGGTCGGCCTCGCGCTAGTCGCGCGTACGCCGGTGGGCGGCACGCAGCTCGGCGAGTTATTCAGTGGAGAGGGTCTAGTCAAGTATAGGGACGATAATATATCGACGTCGGCCGGTTACACTAGAGTCCTAAGCGAAAATCTCAAATAAAACGTGTATATTCTGTCTGACCGAGGCTTAACCGATCATGGGGTCGTCCCAGAACACTGAAGCAAGGCTGCGGCTCCCTGTTGAACCCTCACTTGGGGGGGGCGCCCGCTGGGCCTGTGCCCATCTCGACCAAGAGGATCTCTAAATGCACACAGTGCTGGTCACCGGGGGCGCCGGCTTCATCGGCGGCAATTTCGTCCACCTGCTGATGGCGCAGACGCCTTGGCGAGTCGTCAATCTGGACCAACTGACCTATGCGGGCAACCTGGATACCCTGGCCCCTTTGGCCGGCAATCCGCGCCACGTCTTTGTCCACGGCGACATCGGTAACCCCGCCCTGGTCGCGCAACTGCTCAGCGACTACGCGGTCCACGCGGTGGTGAACTTCGCCGCCGAGAGCCATGTGGATCGCTCCATCGACGGACCCGCGCAGTTCATCACCACCAACGTGGTGGGGACCTTCAACCTGCTCGACCAGGCGCACGCCTACTGGCTCAAGCTCGGCGCGGCGGCACGGCGCGACTTCCGGTTTCTGCACGCTTCCACCGACGAGGTCTACGGGTCCCTGGGGGAAACCGGGCGCTTCACCGAGTCCACGCCCTATGCTCCCAACTCGCCGTACTCGGCCTCCAAGGCAGCGTCCGATCACCTGGTACGGGCCTGGTTTCACACCTACGGGCTGCCGGTGTTGACCACCAACTGCTCCAACAATTACGGTCCCTATCAGTTTCCCGAGAAGCTGATTCCGCTGATGATCCACAAGGCGCAGTGCGGCGAGCCCCTGCCGATCTACGGCGACGGCGGCAACATCCGCGACTGGCTCTATGTCGGCGACCACTGCGGCGCCATCCTGCGGGTATTGGCGGCAGGGACCCCGGGCGAGGTCTACAATGTGGGCGGCGACAGCGAGCGCACCAATCTGGTGGTGGTCGACACCCTGTGCGCCCTGCTGGACGAGTTGTTGCCGGACTCGCCCCGTCGCCCCCACGCGGCCCTCAAGACCTATGTCACCGATCGCCCCGGCCATGACAGGCGCTACGCCATCGACGCCGGAAAGCTCAAGCGTGAACTGGGGTGGGCGTCGCTGGAGACCTTTGAAACCGGGCTGCGCCGCACCGTCCAATGGTACCTGGACCACCCACAGTGGTGTGCGCGGGTGCTGGACGGGAGCTATCGGGGCGAGCGTCTGGGCTCTGGGCACGGCCACCTGATCCGGGTTGCGCCAGCGATCCCGATCTGCAAAGCTAAGTAACGAGTCAGAAACAAGTTACAATGAATCATAAAGGCCTCATCCTCGCCGGCGGCTCCGGCACCCGGCTCTACCCGATCACCAGGGCGGTCAGCAAACAACTGCTGCCGATCTATGACAAGCCGATGATCTACTATCCCCTGTCCACGCTGATCCTGGCGGGGATGCGCTACATCCTGATCATCTTCCCCCCCGCGACCTGCCTCTCTTCGCGTCGCTGTTGGGCGACGGGCCCCAGCGAGGTATCCGCCTCACCTATGCCGAGCAGCTCCACCCGGGCGGGCTCGCCCAGGCCTTCATGATCGAGCGGGAATTCATCGCCGATGACCCTTCCTGTCTGATCCTAGGAGACAACATCTTCTACGGCCAGGGGCTCGAGGAACAGCTCAAGGAGGTCAGCGCCAGGGACGATGGGGCCACCATCTTCGGCTATTGGGTCCCCGATCCACACCGTTACGGAGTGGCAGAGTTCGACGCCGACGGTCGTGTCATCGGCCTGGTGGAGAAGCCCAGGGAGCCGAAGTCCAACTGGGCCGTCACCGAACTCTATTTTTACGACGCGAGCGTCTGCGACCGGGCGGCGACCCTCGCGCCCTCGCCCCGCGGCGAGC
>JADNEJ010000265.1 GCA_016292295.1 Candidatus Thiodictyon intracellulare | reverse complement strand
GAAAATCGTCTCTTTTTTGCCGCAAAAGCCCGTCCAAGGGCCTCAGGCGGTGGCGACGATCGCTAAGTCCGACAGGCTGCTAGAGCGCAGCCGGAATTGGACCTGGGTCGCAGATGAGCCAGCGCCGGCGGGCTGGTTCCACCAAGCGACATTCCCGCTACCAGCGCGGCGATCGACCAAGAGCTGGGAGATGCTGGAATGGTATCGGGAACCGCGCTCCGCAGTACTGGGACGGTCGTCGGCGCTCCGGCCGGGGCAGCGCCGCTGCGGGTCCTGATCGATGGCGTGCAGACTGGTATGGTGCCGGTCTGGGACCGAGGGCTCGGCTATGGCGACGGACTGTTCGAGACCGTCCTGATTAGTCGGGGGGCGCCCTGTCAGTGGTCCAGGCACCTGGCGCGATTGGCACTGGGTTGCGGCCGCCTGGGTATCCAGACCCCGTCAGCCCGGTGCCTGGAGGATGAGGTTCGCCCCCTGATCGAGGGGCTCGACGCGGGCGTCCTTAAGATCCTGGTCACCCGGGGGGCGGGCGGGCGCGGCTACCGCCCGCCCGCGGACCAGATTCCCCGCCGTGCCTTGCTCGTCTATCCCTTGCCTGTGTGGCCGCTGGACTGGTATAAACGGGGCCTGTCCGTGCGCTATTGTCTGACCCGGGCCTCCGAGAACCGCTCACTGGCCGCGATCAAGCACCTTAACCGTCTGGATAATGTGCTCGCGCGCGCCGAGTGGGATGATCCGCAGATTGCGGAGGGGCTGATGCTGCGCGACGACGGTCAGGTCGTCGGCGGGACCATGAGCAACCTTTTCCTCTGGACCGGGACGACCCTGGTCACGCCGCTCCTGGACCGCGCGGGGATTGCGGGTACCGTGCGCGCCCTGACGCTGGAACTGGCGGCCGGTCTGGGGATCGAGTGCCGGGAGCGGGACCTGGGACCCATGGACCTGCACGCGGCCCGTGGGCTGTTTCTTACCAACGCCCTGATCGGGGTCTGGCCGGTCGGCCGGTTGGACGGGCGTGACTATGACCAGGGGCGCCTGCCCTGGGGCTTGCTCAAGGCCGTCGCCCAGGCGGCGCAGACCGCGGAGTGGCCGACGCCATGATTTCCCGTGTACTGTTGTTACTTCTGCTTGGTCTGGGAACGCTCGCGGGCGGCGTCTGGCTGGACTATCAGCGCTTCATCGCCACACCGGTGCGGATGGCCGAACCGGCCATGATCTTCAAGGTCGAGCGCGGCAGCGGCCTGCATCAGGTCGCCCTGGCCCTGACCGCCAGCAGTCTCATCCGCCACCCCTACTATCTGCTGCTGCTGGCCTACCAGCGCGGCGACGGTGCCCATCTGAAGGCCGGTGAGTTCGAGTTGACCCAGGGCATGAGTCCGGGCGAGGTTCTCGACCGACTTGCCTCCGGGCGGGTGATCCAATACCCCATCGTCCTGGTGGAGGGTTGGACCTTACGCGAGGCGGTGGCGGCGATCCTCGCCAATGGCCGCTTCGGCACCGATCTTGCCGATCAGTCCGATGAGTCCCTAATGGCCGCCCTAGGCCACCCCGGGGAGCACCCGGAAGGGCGGTTTTTCCCGGACACCTACAGCTTCTTGCGAGGCACCACCGGGCTCGAGGTCCTGCGGCGCGCCCACGACCGCATGGATCTAGTGCTCGCGCAGGAGTGGGAGGAGCGGGCTGCGGGGTTGCCGCTCAAATCCCCCTACGAGGCTCTGATCCTGGCCTCGATCATCGAAAAAGAGACGGGGCTCGCCGCCGAGCGCCCGCAGATCGCCGGGGTCTTCGTGCGGCGGCTGCGCGCTGGGATGCGGCTCCAGACCGACCCCACCGTGATCTATGGGATGGGTGCCCGCTTCGACGGCAATATCCGCCGTGCCGATCTGCGCGAGGAAACCCCCTACAACACCTATGTCATCGCCGGGCTGCCGCCGACTCCCATCGCGCTCCCTGGGCGGGCGGCGATCAATGCCGCCCTGCACCCGGCGGACGGCGACAGTCTCTATTTCGTGGCGCGGGGCGACGGGGGGCACGTCTTCTCCGCGACCCTGGAGGGCCACAACCTGGCCGTGAGTGAGTTTCAACTCCATAAGTAACGTTCCTAAGCTATTCTTGCGCCTGCTCAAGTCCAGAAGGGGCGCGATATACCAGCCCAAGGCAACGCCCTGGGATAGGGCCTTAATCATAATTCCGCCCACCTTGTTCAGTCCCGGCGGCACCGCTCCCTTGCAGAACATGGTCTTGCGCGCGCAAACTCACATGGGCCGGCCGGCC
>JADNEJ010000070.1 GCA_016292295.1 Candidatus Thiodictyon intracellulare | reverse complement strand
GATGACCAGATCAATCTCACCGACGACGCATCGCGGATCATGCCGGTGGCTGGCGGTGGCTTCGAACAGTGCTACAACGCCCAAGCCATGGTCGATTCCAAGAGCATGCTGATCGTGGTTCCGAAGGTTGTGCAGGCGGTCAACGACAAGCAACTTTCCGCTGGACATACCAGGGCAAGCCGCTGGCAGTCTAGTAGCCGGTCGCTAAGTCCGACAGGCTGCTAGTTCACAGATTCAGGATCATAGTAATGCTTCAGCATCGACAGGAGCAGGCTCTTGCCGAAGCGCCGCTGGCGGATGAAAATCAATTGCCGCCCGGCGTCCTCCAATTGAGAAATCCGGTCGGCGCGGTCCTGATACCAGTAGCCGTCCTGGACCAGGGTCCCGAAATCGCTCAGACTATAGGGAAATTTCACGGCGGACGTCTCTCGCATGCCGAACCAGCGGCACAGCATAGCACCACCGTTGCGGCGGTTGGCCGCCGGGATCGGGGGGCCGGCAGGTCGCTGTGCGGCCTTGATCACAAATCTGCCCAAGGCCGATCGGCCTATGTGGCTTTGCGCGCGCAAAACCATGTTCTGCAAGGGAGCGGCGACGCCGGGACTGAACAAGGTGGGCGGAATTATGATCAAGGCCTCGCTGTGCCGTCCACGCGGGACCCAGGTAGGGGCTCGGTGCGTCTGGACCAGGCGCCCGCCTTCCGTTACTCTCAGCGAACCATGTCCCGCAAGCTCTACATCCAAACCCACGGCTGCCAGATGAACGAGTACGACTCCGCTCGTCTGGCGGACCTGCTGCGTGAGTCGGCGGGCCTGGTGCTGACCGAGCGGGCGGAGGACGCCGACGTGCTGCTGCTCAACACCTGCTCTATCCGCGAGAAGGCGCAGGAGAAGGTCTTCTCCCAGCTCGGGCGCTGGCGGCCCTGGAAGCTGGCGCGGCCGGATCTGGTGATCGGCGTCGGCGGGTGCGTGGCGAGCCAGGAGGGGGAGGCCATCCGCACCCGCGCCCCCTATGTGGACCTGGTGTTCGGCCCCCAGACCCTGCACCGCCTGCCGCAGATGCTCGCTGAGCTGGCGGCGGGCCGGCAGCCCCTGGTCGACGTCTCCTTCCTTGTGGACGAGAAATTCGACTGCTTGCCCGCGCCCCGTGCGGAGGGCCCGACGGCCTTTGTCTCGGTGATGGAGGGTTGCTCGCGGTACTGCACTTATTGCGTGGTGCCCTATACCAGGGGCGAGGAAGTCAGTCGGCCCTGCGACGAGGTGCTCGCCGAGGTCGCCGCCCTGGCCTGGCAAGGGGTGCGGGAGGTCAACCTGCTGGGTCAGAACGTCAATGGCTACCGGGGGCGGCGCAACGATGGGGGCATTGCGAACCTGGCGTATCTGATCCGCCGGGTGGCGGCGATCGTGGGCATCGAGCGCATCCGTTTTACCACCAGTCACCCCCTGGCCTTCTCCAAGTCGCTGATTGATGCCTACCGGGAGGTGCCGGAGCTGGCGAGCTTCCTGCACCTGCCGGTGCAGTCGGGCTCCGACCGCATCCTGGCGGCCATGCAGCGCGGCTACACGGCTCTGGAGTTTCGCTCCCGAGTCCGGGCGGTCAAGGCGGCGCGGCCGGACATCCTGATCTCCACGGACTTCATCGTTGGCTTCCCCGGGGAAACCGAGGCCGACTTTGCGGCGACCTTGGCCCTGGTGGACGACTGCGCGTTCGACCTGAGCTACAGCTTCATCTACAGCCGCCGCCCCGGCACCCCGGCGGCCGACTACCCGGACGACTGCCCGCCGGTGGTCAAAAAGGAGCGTTTGGCCCGCCTGCAACAGCGCATCGAGTCCAATGCCCGGGGCTACAGCGCCGCCATGGTGGGCACGGTGCAGCGCGTCCTAGTGGAGGGCCCGTCGCGTAAGGACCAGGCCCAACTCTGCGGGCGGACTGAAAACAACCGGGTGGTCAACTTCGACGGCGCTCCCGTCTTGATCGGCCGCTTCGTCGACCTGACCATTGCCGAGGCCCTGCCGAACTCGTTGCGGGGGACATTGGTCCACACCACCGTGGACGCTGGTCCGTGACCCTGAGTGCGCCTCCAGGCCGCAATACTGTCTCAAGGTCGCGCGGCGTCGGCAGGCAGCGCGGCGCAGCGGTGCTCCCACGGAAGCGCGACGGATAATTCATCCCTCATCACTAGCAGCCTGTCGGACTTAGCGACCGACGCCACCGCCTGGGGCTCTTGGACGGGCTTTTGTTGCAAAAAAGAGACGTTTTTCGGCTAGAAACGCAGTTTTCCGCGGTGTTTCCCTTACTGCAGACGTAATAC
>JADNEJ010000273.1 GCA_016292295.1 Candidatus Thiodictyon intracellulare | reverse complement strand
GCCGCCAGCGCGGCGCCGATGACCGCGGCCAGTCAGTTTGCCTGCTCTGACGCTGGTGGCGGCGTGACGGGCGTGAGCGGAGTTATGATCAAGGCCGATGCGCGCCTAGCGGCAACGGCTCATACCCGCGCTCCCTCTCTTCTTGGCGTCTTGGCGTGAGCCTCCTTCCTGATGCGGGTAACAGCATGGCGCTCTTGAAGAAACTCAACCTGCGCGACCGGCACCTGTCGCGGGCCCTGAACATCGGCACCCCCTATCTCTGGCTGGGGCTCTTCTTCCTGTTGCCCTTCGCCATCGTCTTGCATATCAGCCTGGCGGAGACCGCGCTCGCTCAGCCGCCCTATACCAGCCTGTGGCAATAGGTGGACAACGGGGTACTGCAGGTCCGGCTCAATCTCCAGAACTTCATCACCGTCTTCAGTGACGAACTGTACATGGCGGCCTTCCTCAATTCACTCTGGGTGGCGCTGGTGTGCACCGTCCCGTGCCTGCTGATCGGCTACCCTATGGCCTATGCCATCGCCACCTCACCGGAGCGCCGCCGCGTCATCCTGTTGATGCTGATCATCCTGCCGTTCTGGACCTCGTTCCTGACTCGGGTCTATGCCTGGATCGGCATCCTGGGGCCTAGTGGGCTGCTCAATAACTTTCTGAGTTGGCTCGGGCTAATCGATACTCCGCTGACCATATTGCATACCCAGACTGCGATCTATATCGGGGTAGTCTATTCCTACCTCCCGTTCATGATCCTGCCGCTTTATGCCAACCTGACCCGGCTCGATTTCAGCCTGCTGGAGGCGGCGGAGGACCTGGGATGCCGCCCCTTCAAAGCCTTCCTCAAGGTTACGCTGCCGCTGTCGCTGCCCGGGATCGTCGCCGGGTCCATGCTGGTCTTCATCCCGGTCGCGGGAGAGCTCGTGATCCACGATCTGCTAGGCGGTCCCGATAGCCTCATGATTGGAAAGGTGCTCTGGACCGAGTTCTTCGGCAATAAGGACTGGCCGCTCGCCGCGGCGCTCGCCATCTGTCTGCTCGGGCTCCTGGTGGTGCCCTTCGTGCTGATGCAGCGCCTAGAAAGCCGCATCGGCGGGGATGAGCTATGAACCGCTGACGCTGGAAGCTCTATGCGTTCTTAGGCGTCGGCTTCGCCTTTCTGTATGTGCCGATCCTGCTGCGCATCGTCTACTCGTTCAACGAATCACGGCTGGTCACCGTATGGTCCGGGTTCTCGACCGAGTGGTACGGTGAACTGAACGACAAGGAGCAGCGCAATCTCAATCGGTTATGGACCCGGATCAAGACCGGACACTGAGCACAAGGAACCAGGAAGCAGCATGAGCAAGCCCGCGGAACGGCGCCGACTGGAGCCCTGGCAGGACCCCAAGGCCGCGCTCTATGTGCGTATCGACCACGTTACCAAGCAATTCGATGATGTCTACGCGGTCGATGATGTGTCGCTGGACATCTTCCAGGGCGAGTTCTTCTCGCTGCTCGGGAGCTCCGGTTGCGGCAAGTCCACCCTGCTGCGCATGCTTGCGGGTCTGGAACGCCCCACCAAGGGGCGCATCTGGATCGATGGAGCGGAGGTCACCGACATCCCGGCCTACTCCCGCCCGGTCAATATGATGTTCCAGTCCTACGCCCTGTTCCCCCACATGACGGTGGAGCAGAACGTGGAGTTCGGCCTCAAACAGGACCGGATGCCGCGCAAGGAACGCGCGGAGCGGGTGGGCGAGATGCTTGCCCTGCTGCAGATTTCGGAGTTGCGCAAGCGCAAACCGGACCAACTCTCCGGCGGTCAGCTTCAGCGCGCCGCCCTGGCGCGCACGCTCGCCAAACACCCAAAATTGCTACTGCTCGATGAACCGCTGGGCGCGCTCGACAAGCGACTGCGCGAGAGCGCCCAATTCGAGTTGGTAAACCTCCAGGAGCGCCTCGGCATCACCTTTGTAACCGTGACCCACGATCAGGAAGAGGCGAGGATCATGTCCACCCGCATCGCCGTCATGAATGCCGGCCAGATCCTGCAGGTGGATACCCCGACGACCATCTATGAATACCCCGAGTACCGCTTCGTCGCCGACTTCATCGGACTGGTGAACCTGTTTGATGGCCGGGTGGCGGAAACGCAGGACGACCAGGTGCTGGTGGAGACAACCCTGGGGCGGCGACTGCACATGCGCTGCTCGCACCCGCACACCGTCGGCACCCCGGTGCCGGTGGCGATCCGTCCCGAGAAGCTCTAGATCTGTCAGAACTACCACGAGAACGGGGTCAACCAGGTCAAGGGGATCGTCGAGGACATCGCTTATCTGGGTGA
>JADNEJ010000501.1 GCA_016292295.1 Candidatus Thiodictyon intracellulare | reverse complement strand
GTCGACCTCGGAACATACACTGTTGATGCCCCGCCTGCCTTCCTCTGCGTGTCCCAGCGTGCCACGACCACTGGCGGGTACCGCCTGGCCGCGACGAGCGGCCACCGCAACCCCCCTGCTCAGCGCACGCGTCGGCACCGCCGTGGCGTCACGCACGGGGCCGTCACCCGACTACAAAAATGGCTAAAGTCGAGGAAGAGCCCGCTCACTTGGACAAATTCGGTGAAGAATAGCAACTGCCCGAGTGGGGTGACGGCGGCTTGCGGGTCTCACTCAACGTGGACCCTGCCACCGAACGTGCCCACGGGGACCGGGCCGGGGCCGGAAAACGGCGCCAGCGCAGTTATTTTGGTTTCACACGCTGGGTGAAGGATAAGATCGTTCATACGCACATCATTTAATATAAATTTCAGGATATTAAATCAAATCGCGCAAGGTCCAACTGCTCTTTCTATGGTTATAGAATCAATTTGTTACGCAGAATCTGGCGGCAACTCAGCGCGATGAGGGCGGGTGGGCGCCGGGATCTGCTAGATTTTGGTGAGAAATCCGGCTGCCAGGGCTGGTTCAGAATCGGAAAATCATAGCCAAGTCACTGAATAAATAGCCATGTGCGTTTGCTACATAATGCCGAGCAGAAAGGTCTTGTCGCTGCCGTTGCCTCCGATCATGAAATTGCTCGGTCCCAGATTCGACCATGCCAGCGTATTTAGCGGGCAAAAATTCTTCAGGTCGACTCGAGTCAGCATGCGTCGTCCTCCGAGACCAAATCGCTTGGGATGGGCACCGTGACCCAGGATCGGCAGCGGCCAAGGCGCCGCCGCCCCAGGCCAGAAGGCCTCAGTCCCGCTTCCTCCCCGCCACCCGCAGCCGCAAGGCATTGAGCCGGATGAACCCCGTTGCATCCCCCTGATTATAGGCCCCGGCGTCCTCCTCGAATGTCGCGATGGAAGCGTCGAACAGGCTGTCGGTCGGGGAGCGGCGGCCGACGACCAGGACATTGCCCTTGTAGAGCTTGAGGCGCACATCGCCGTTGACCACGCTCTGGGTCTGATCGATGGCGGCCTGGAGCATGAGTCGCTCGGGGCTGTACCAGAAGCCGTTGTAGACTAGGCTCGCGTAGCGGGGCATCAGTTCGTCCTTGAGATGCGCTGCCTCCCGGTCCAGGGTCAGGGATTCCATGGCCCGATGCGCCTTGAGCAGGATGGTGCCGCCGGGGGTCTCGTAGCAGCCGCGCGACTTCATGCCGACGAAGCGGTTCTCGACGATGTCGTCGCGGCCGATGCCGTTGGCGCCGCCGATGCGGTTCAGCTCCGCCAGCAGGTCCGCCGGGCTCAGCGCCTGCCCATCGACGGCCACGCAGTCTCCCCCGGCGAAGCTCAGGGTGATCTCGGTGGGCCGATCTGGGGCCTGCTCGGGGGCCACGGTCCAGCGCCACATGTCGGGACCGGGCTCGACCCAGGGGTCCTCCAGGTCATAGCCCTCGTAGGAGATGTGCAGCAGGTTGGCGTCCATCGAGTAGGGTGACTTGGTGCCGTCGCGCTTCATCTCGACCGAGATGCCGTGATCTTCGGCATAGGCCAGCAGCTTCTCGCGCGACAACAGGTCCCACTCCCGCCAGGGGGCGATGATCTGGATGTCGGGATTGAGCGCATAGGCGGTCAGCTCGAAGCGCACCTGGTCGTTGCCCTTGCCGGTCGCCCCGTGGGAGATGGCGTCTGCCCCGGTGGCGACCGCGATCTCCACCAGCCGCTTGGCGATCAGCGGGCGCGCAATCGAGGTCCCGAGCTTGTACTCGCCCTCGTAGAGCGCGTTGGCGCGCAGCATCGGGAACACGAAGTCCCGCACGAACTCCTCGCGCAAATCATCGATATTTATCTCGCGGACCCCGGCCGCCGTCGCCTTGGCACGCGCCGGCTCCACCTCCTCCCCCTGGCCGATGTCGGCGGTGAAGGTCACCACCTCGCAGCCGTAGTTCTCCTGCAGCCACCGCAGGATGACCGAGGTGTCCAGCCCCCCCGAGTAGGCCAGCACCACCTTGTTGATCTTGCCCTTTGCCATCGAATTTGCCCCTAAGATGCGGAAAAAGGCGCAGTATAGACTGCCTCCGGAGCTGCGGGGAGCGTGTCGGCGGCGGTCCGTGCGCCGGCCTCGCTCATCCTGGAGAGAACAGGTGCCACGCCAAGGCGCCAAGCTCGTCAAGCTTTTTCAGTGCGTTATCAGCGCTAGCAGCCTGTCGAACTTCGGAGCCCCGTCGGGGCGGCGGGTCCGGTACACTGTCGGGATCAATCCCGATGGCCACCCGATGGCCGGAGTGCTACTGC
>JADNEJ010000551.1 GCA_016292295.1 Candidatus Thiodictyon intracellulare | reverse complement strand
CCTGCACCAGCACGCTCAGATCCAAGCCTTCCACCACCTCGACCACGTAGCGTGCTAGGTGGCCCTTGGACAGCCAGTCCTGCACCGACAGCGGCAAAAGCAAGTCAGTGTCGCGGTCCATCGGGTGGAAGCGACGCATCGGCAGTAGCACTCCGGCCATCGTGGTTGATCCAGACAGTGTACCTGACCCGCCGCTCTGATGGGGCCCCGAAGTCCGACAGGCTGCTAGGCTCGCCGGCCCGCGCCCAGCTGCTTGAACAAGGGCGTCGCCAGCAGGTCGATGAGCGTAAAGGCCGTCACCGCCAGCTCCAGGTCCAGCCAATTGAGGCCCATGGGCACCTTTACGAGCAGGGCCGGGAGCAGAGTCTCCGGCACTTGGTCCAACACCGGCACTGAGGCACTGGACTTGAGCCCCAGACGCCGCTTGGTAAAACTAGCGCTGAGGTCACCCGCCATGGCCCCCAGGACGATAGCGAGACCCAGCCCCCACCCCAATCCCAGTGCCCAGGCCGCCGGTGGGGTCAGGACCAGGGCCGCGACCAAGCCCCGCCACGTCTTGGCTTTCCCGAACAAGGGGTGGCCGTCCCGCCACCGGCGCCCCCCGTCCAGAGGTGGGGCGAGCGCCCCGCCCCACAGTAGGCCCAGCACGGCGGGTGCCCCGTTGACCAGGAACAGCAGGGCGAGCAGTGAGAGAAGCGGACTCCAGTGGGGCGACACGAGAGTCTCCGGCGGTAGAAAAAACAGGGCCGACTATCCTGGAAGAAGCATTTGTTTTACGCAAAGACGCAAAATTTTTCAATGCGATATCTCTGTCGCACGGCTCACCTGCCGGGTGACGGGATCATCGCCTGCAACGTTCTATTCTTCTTTGCGTTCTTGGTGTCTTTGCGTGATCAATTGCCGATTCTAGGATTATAGAGCCTGTGCGCCCCCGGGACCCTGACCGCAAGCACCCGCGACACGCGGATGCCTGAGCACCAGCCGCGGCGGCGCGCCGTCGCAACGCCAGGGCCAAGGCCATCGGGGCGGGCCGTCCAGGCGCCGACCCTGCTGTTACACTTAAGTGACGGCACCTCGCCGAGACGCCGGCCGCGGAGTCTGCTGCCGCCCTGGCCGCACCCGCCCGGTCCACACAGCTACAGCCCGAGGGGGCTTTGATCATGAATCCGCTAAAGGCCGGCCGACCCATGTGAGCTTACGATCGCAATAGAATGTTATTAAAGGGAATTGCGACGCCGGGACTGAACAAGGTGGGCGGAATTATGATCAAGGCCGCCCGAGGGGAGTTCACGCTATGCCCACCTGGGTTCTGGTCGCAGACAACAGCCGCGCACGCATCTTCACCGCCCACAAAACCGCCGGTCCGCTGCACGAGCTTCGTACCCTGACCTCGCCTGAGACGCGCCTGCACGAGGGCGACCTGGTCGCCGACCGGGCCGGACAGGACCGCAACCAGGGCGTTGCCGGCCATGGATTGAACGGCGAGCGCCCCCACAAACATGACATTGCCGATCGCTTCGCCGCCCAAGTTTGCGAGGAGTTGAAGACCGCCCTCAATCAGGAGCAGTTCCGTAAGCTCTATGTGGTCGCCGCCCCCGCCTTCCTCGGGATGCTCCGCCACCATCAGTCCCCTGCCCTGCGCCAACTGATCATTGCCGAAATCGACAAGGGCCTGACCACCCAGGACCCGGCCGCGATCCGCAAGGCCTTGCCGGATTTCCTGTAACGACACCCGCTGGCGGCGGCTGGTCGGCACCGCGAACCCTGGGGTTTAGCCCTGAGCCCGTTGGTCCGCCGTGCGGACCAACGGCCTCGTAGCGCGCGGAATAGTGGCCGGGACTATGATCCTGGAAAGAGCAGTTATCACGCCAAGCTCGCCAAGGTTTTTTAGTGAGTTATCGGCGCCGGACGATTAACCATGCAGGTGTTCTTGATACTGAATCGACCTTTGTA
Source organism: Candidatus Thiodictyon intracellulare (assembly GCA_016292295.1). Lineage (GTDB taxonomy): Bacteria > Pseudomonadota > Gammaproteobacteria > Chromatiales > Chromatiaceae > Thiodictyon > Thiodictyon intracellulare. Next base: position 379 of record JADNEJ010000551.1, on the reverse strand, counting down.
TTTTTTGGCGAGCTTGGCGGGCTTAGCATGAACAATTGCCGGATTTAGGTTCATGCGGCTGCGCCACTTCGGGTTCATGGCCAACGGCTGCCGGGCGCGCGGCCGGGCGTTGATCCCTGGGGCCCTCGCCGCCCGGCACTGGAACCCGCCAAGGAGCCGGCGCCCGCACCACGTTTGACGGCTATCCGTGCCCGAAGTGCCGCACCGGGCGGCTGCATGTGACCGCGCACTTGGCCCCGCAGCGGCGTGAACAGGGGGTAACGATCATGCCGGCACTCTGCCAGGCACCAGCGCTCACTCGACGTCCGGACAGGTCGCCCGCAGCCGGCCTTGATCATAATTCCGCCCACCTTGTTCAGTCCCGGCGTCGCCGCTCCCT
>JADNEJ010000496.1 GCA_016292295.1 Candidatus Thiodictyon intracellulare | reverse complement strand
GAAAAATTCTGTATAACAAGTATTACGAATCATTTGACGGGTTTCGCAAAGCCTGTGCAGACTTCTTCAGCAACCCGGGTGAGTACCAGGGCAACTTGCGTTCCTTGCTGACGGAGAACTTTAAAATAATCAGTCGGTGAGGAAACCGAAAATTTGGCATTAGCTGAGTATATCTCCATGCATCAGCAACACCGGGCCTGGGAAGCGGCCCATCAGGTCGACCAGTTGTGCCTTGAAGCCGCGGAAACCCCGCGATCCCCGCCCTCCATTGAACAGCGGGTCCGCCTGGATCATGATGGCCAGCGCACGAGCGTCCCGGCCCTGGGGCGAGGCCAGAGCCCGGCTCAGGAAGTTCCGGTTGGCGGCCTCCCGCGCCCTGAACTCGGTCATGGCCGCCGGGTCGTCGGCATCGTACCCGTTGTCGCTGCCGACGATGTGCAGCGCTACGATGTACAGCGCTACGAACAGCACCTCGCCCATGACAAAGCCGTAGATCTCCGGAAAGCGCTCGCCGGCCTGTGTCACACCCAGGGCGGTGAGCCGCAGTACGCCCGGATCAGCGTAGAAGGTCTCCCGCACCCGCGCCAAGCGCGCTCTTGGGTCCAACCCACCGGCCGTCCAGCGCCCGCAGTCGGTCCACTCGTTGTCCCCGGGCGTGTAGACCACCGCCACCGCCCGAAAGAGCCCGGCAATCGCCTGCAACTGGGCATCGCTACAGGGTGAACTGCCGGAATTGATGTCACCGACATGGACGATGAACGGCGGCCCTTGGACTGCGGCGGCGAGCAGCGCCTTCAAGGAGGGCACCTCGGACTCGCCGTAGGTCAGATCGCCGACCGCGAAGAAGCGCAGGGGTGCCGTCAGGGGGCGCAGCCGCGCCCCTCTCGACCGGTCCCGGAGCACCGTCTGTTTGAGCCGCCACGAGGTTGACAATCAGGGCCGCCGCGCAGATGAGCACACGGGCCAAGGAGGCGCCGGGCGCGGATGGGTCGCCGGCACATAGGGTTCTGCCTGATGGGTACGGCCGCCGGCGCGCCGCGGGGAAAGTCAGTCAAGGATAATGCCCGCACCCGCCACCGGGATCAAATCCAGGTGCCGGTGGATGATTCGCCGCACCCGGGCGTCGATCGGCAGGCAGGCGAGCCTTGATTCCGTATAGAATCAGGCCATGAAAACCTCAAGCCCTACCCCCTACGCTGACCTCAGCCCGGATCGCGTGCTCGACGCGGTAGAGTCCATCGGGCTCCCCACGGATGGCCACCTCCTGGCGCTCAACAGCTACGAGAACCGCGTCTACCAGATCGGCATCGACGAGGCCGAACCGGTCATCGCCAAGTTCTATCGCCCCGGCCGCTGGAGCGACGCCGCCATCTTGGAGGAGCACGCCTTCAGCCAGGAGTTGGCGGACGCCGAGATCCCGGCGGTCCCGCCCTACGCAACCCTGGGGCAGACCCTGCACGAACACCGAGGCCACCGCTTCTCCCTGAGTCCCCGGCACGGCGGACGCACACCGGAACTGGAGGACGCCTCGGTGCTGGAGTGGCTCGGGCGGCTCCTGGGGCGCATCCACACCATCGGCGCCGTCGCTCCCTTCCGGCACCGCTCGACCCTCGACATCGAGTCCTTCGGCGCCCACCCGCGCGACCTGCTGCTCGCCGGGGGCTGGGTCCCCAAAGACCTGTTGCCGGCCTATAGCTCGGTCGTGGATCAGGCGCTGGAGGGGGTGCATGCCTGCTTCGCGCGGGCCGGGGACTACACGCTGATCCGCCTGCACGGCGACTGCCACCGCGGCAATCTGCTGTGGACCGACCGCGGCCCGCACTTCGTCGACTTCGACGACGCCCGCATGGGACCCGCCGTACAGGACCTATGGATGCTCCTCTCCGGCGACCGCTCCGATCAGACCCGCCAATTGGCCGACGTACTCGCCGGCTACGAGGGCTTTGGCGACTTCGACCACCGGGAACTGCACTTGATCGAGGCCCTGCGCACGCTGCGCCAAATCCACTACGCCGCCTGGCTCGCCGGCCGCTGGGAGGACCCCGCCTTCCCCGCCGCCTTCCCCTGGTTCAACACCCAGCACTACTGGCAGGACCACATCCTGGCGCTGCGTGAACAGATCGCCGCCATGGAAGAGGGGCCGCTGTGGTCGGCGTGACCGCGCCCGTGAAACCGCCGCGAGGCTCTGCAAGTAGTCACGTAGGATGAGTAGAGTGCAGCGAAACCGGGCTAGTTCCGCCGACCAGGCGCGCGGCCTGCCGATGTCACGCCCTTTTATGGCTAGTACCTCGCGATGGAATCGCTAGGACCACTTCCGGCTAGGCTGCCAGCGG
>JADNEJ010000387.1 GCA_016292295.1 Candidatus Thiodictyon intracellulare | reverse complement strand
GCTACGCCACCGGGCGTTTCTCCAGCCGCAAGATCGAGCGGGCCACGTACGATTCACTGGCGTTTCGCTTCATTGCCTGCAACCTTCACCCGGACCGCGACACTCTTGCGACCTTCCGGCGCCGCTTTCGCAAGGAATTTGAAGCGCCCTTGCTGGGCGCGCGTACGCCGGTCGGCGGCACGCAGCTCGGCGAGTTGTTCGGTGGAGAGGGTATAGTCGAGCATAGGGATGATAGTATATCAACGTCGGCCGTTTACGCTAGAATTATAAGAGAAAATCTCAGATGAGACATGCATAATCCGTGCGCGCATAGCAATTTGCTGCGGACAGGTCAGTTGTCGTTCAACCTACGTACCACACGATGGAAATCCTAATGCCATTTCTGTGAGTATGTCGTAAACTACCATTTTTTCAGAACTCTACTGATTCCCTGCGATGCCCTTACTGCGTGCTGCCTCGTCCCTGTAACCGATCGTGAGCGTCGACAACTGAAGGCGCTTGAACCCAATAGACCTGTCCGAAGCAACTTGCGATGCGCGCACAGATTATCTTGTTGACGAGTCGAGACGTCGGCGTGCGGGCGACGGCCGACGGACTCGGTATCGGTCGCTCTACCGTCCAAGCTTGGCGGCGGTGGACGGAGAACTCCGACGCCAGCGTCGCGGAGCGGTTGTCGGATGCCCCGCGGCCCGGTACGCCACCGATTTTCACGGCCGAGCAGATCTGCGCGGTGGTGGTGCTGGCCTGCGAAGACCCGCGCGAGAGTGAGCGAGCCATCACCCATTGGACACAATGGGAAGTCGCCGACGAGGTGATGACACGGGGGATTGTCCCGGGCATCTCGTCGCGCTCTATCGGGCGCTTTTTTAAAATCAGCGGACATCAAACCGCATCGCAGTCACGGCTGGCTGAACGCCAAACTAGATCCCCAGTTCGCGGGGACACGCCACGACATCTGCGAGACGTACCGTCTGACCCTGAAGCGGGCGGCAGCAGGAATCCAGACGATCCCGGTTGACGAAATGACAGGAATACAGGCGCTTGGGCGTATAGCGCCGCCGCAGCCAATGACCTCGGGACGGGTCGAGCGCCGCGAGTTCGCGTATCAGCGCCACAGCACCCATACCCTGATTGCCGGGTTAAACGTCGCGACCGGCAAGGTGACTCGGCAACTCGGCCAGACGCGAACCGAAGACGATTTCGCGCGTTTCCTATCCCCCCTTTTTGCTGCGTGCCCGGCGGAGTGTCGCAGTTGTACCTCATCATGGACAATCTCAATACCCATTCTTCAGAATCCGTCATACGTTTAGTCGCGGATGTCATCGGCTTTAACGGTGACCTCGGCGGCCTTGATCACAAATCCGCCCAAGGCCGGCAGGCCCATGTGGGTTTGCGCGCGCAAAACCATGTTCTGCAAGGAAGCGGCGACGCCGGGACTGAACAAAGTGGGCGGAATTATGATCAAGGCCACCTCGACGTCAAAGGCAAGTGTGGAATTCTCGAGTCCATGGCAACGCGCCAAGCGTTTCTTTGCGATCCCACGCATCGCATCGTCTTTCATTTCACACTTAAACACTGTTCATGGCTGAATTAGATTGAAATTTGGTTCTCGATCTTGGCCCGCAAAGTTATTCGACGAGGAAATTTTCTTTCGGTCGAAGATCTATGCGATAAGATCAATAAATTCATCGACTACTTCAATGAGACGATGGCCAAGCCTTTGCGCTGGACATACCAGGGCAAGCCGCTGGCAGCCTAGCCGGAAGTGGTCAGAGTGATTTCATCGTGAGGTACTAGAAAGCGCAGTTAGACTTTGCGCGACACAATTTAAGATACTGAAATATATACGAAAATATGTGCGCATCAACAATCTTATCCTTCACCCAGCGGGTGAAACCGAAACAACGGGCGCTGGAGCCGTTTTCCGGCCCCGGCCCCGGCCCGGTTCCTGTGGACACGTTCGGTGGCATGGTCCACGTTGAGTGTGAAACGCAGGCCGCCGTCACCCCACTCGGGCAGTTGCGGCCTTGATCATAAATCCGCTCAAAACTAAGCGTGAAAGTCGGTTATAAGCGTCGAAGGGGTTGGCGTGACATGAGAACTTTCATGCCCTTGGAAGTGAAAACTAACCCAGGGTAGTAAAAATGTCCGAAAATCCTGCCGTGAGAAACTTTAGTCCAGATGCCGGGCGCCACCCACCCGTTGCTAGTTGGCAAGCGGCGGTGCATGGTAAAGCACCGCGCACATCTGGAGCGGGCAGATAAAGCTCGGCGTGGCAGCGGTCCAGTTGGCACAGGGACAACCGTTGCGCCAGGTGGCGACGCAACTGGGGG
>JADNEJ010000580.1 GCA_016292295.1 Candidatus Thiodictyon intracellulare | reverse complement strand
AAAAGCCCGCCCAAGGGCCTCAGGCGGTGGCGCCGGTCGCTAAGTCCGACAGGCTGTTAGGAGGCAACCCCATGGACCTGTTTCTGAAGATCGCGATGGCGGCCATCCTGATCCTGCTGCTGGTGCGCCTGTGGCCGGCTTACAAGCAGTGGCAGGAACGCAGCACCAAGGCCGGAGCGGGCTATTGGGCGGCCGCGCTGCTGCCGCTGGGCGCCGTAGTGCTGTTGGTCATACTCCTCATCCTGGCGATGCGGGCCCTATAATGCGCAACAGAGGGGAAGCGGCCGATCGATCCGAGGGTATCATGGGCGGAAAGACCGGCTTGGTCACACTCTTCTTGCGCAACCTTCCGCCGAACACCAGCCGCAAGGACTTGCGGGCCTTTGTGCGCATTGCCTTGCGTGAGGCCGGCGTGCGCACCCTGCCCCTCATCAACGCCTGCGCCAACGTGAGCATCATGCGCATTACCGATCTCGCGGCCGGCACGATCGAGTACCATGGTCTGCTTGAGGTCCGGCCCGCGCACATTGCCATGCTGGCGATCCAGCTTCTGAACGGCAGGGCACGCCACGGCACTCCCATTGAGGTCCATCGCTACCGCCAGCGCTCTCCCTGAAGAGAGCATCGTCAGCGACAACAAGAGGCCAGCGGGTTCGCTACCGTGGTCGCGCGCACCTTGGTGGAACGACGCCGTGAACACCTCCTGGATCGGCCGCATAGGCACCGGCACCTGCATCTCCACCACCCCGATGGCACCGAGCGCTCGCATATCTACCACCCCGGGCGCCCCGCGGCAGGGCGCCAGTCCGACCGTCAGTGCCGCGTCAATGCGCGCGACCGCACCCCGCCAATCACTCGCACACAGCAGTTCGATGCTCGCATTCGCCGCCGGGCTGGCCATGAAGGTCGGGCCTGACCTTGATCACAAATCCGCCCAAGGCCGGCCGGCCCATGTGAGTTTGCGCGCGCAACAGCATGTTCTGCAAGGGAGCAGCGACGCCGAGACTGAACAAGGTGGGCGAAATTATGATCAAGGCCGTCGGGCCGTGCATGAAGGTCCCCGGATCGCCGGCCGCGATGCCATCGGCTACCCGCTCGCTCGCAATCGCCGCGGCCAGTGTCAGATAGCCGCCCGTCAGGGCCTTGCCGACCGTCATCATGTCTGGACTGATCCTGGCCTGCTCACAGACGAACAGGGTCTCGGTACGGCCGAAGCCGGTGGCGATCTCGTCGGCGATCAGGAGCACCCCATGGTGGTCGCATAGGGCGCGCACCTCGCGCAGGTAGTGCGCACAGTAGAAGCGCATACCTCCAGCACTCTGGACGATGGGTTCCAGGATCACCGTCGCCAGTTCATCACGATGACGCGCGATCAGCTCGGCGAAGGCGGCGATGTGGCGGGGGTCCCAGGGCTCACCGAAGCGGCTGGCCGGGACCGGGGGGAAAACCTGTTGCAGCAGCACCGCACCCCACAGATGGTGCATCCCGGACCCGGATCGCACACCGATTTTCCACAAAAGCCCGTCCAAGCTCCTCAGGGGTGGCGCCGGTCGCTAAGTCCTACAGGCTGCTAGGAGGATATGCCGTCGATCAACTCGCGGCCGTTCTCAGGCGCAGCCGACAACCCTGAGCCGAGCGCACCAGGTAGACGGGGTCCCGGTCGCGGGTCGAGGTATAGGGGTGCCAGGCATGTGCGTGGTCGATGGCAAGGACCTGAGCGATGTCCATGAGAATTTAGGGACGGTTCACCAATTGCGTTTAACTTGTCACTGAAGTTTCCTTGTTCTGAAACCCGCGCAGGGCCAAACACTTGGAGTCTGGAGTTTTCGTAGGGGTTTGCGTGGATCTCCGCAAACCCCTCGAACCCCCCCCACCGCTACCCCCCGCCCCTCCGGTGCTCCCTGAAAAAGACTTAAAATTCATATTGTTATTGACTCGTTACTAAGCCGCCGGCAGTCACTCCTCATCGAGGATCTCTTCAAGACGATAGAGACACGCGACCGGAAAAAGGTGCTGCTCAAAATCCGTTTCAATCACCGCATCACGCACCGCCTCGCGATAGACCTTGGTCATGCTGTCATCATCCAAGAGCGTGCGCAAACTCGGGGACTGTTCCAGAAACCGCTCAATCGCGGTACGCTGATAGCTGATCGCCAATAACCAACTCTTGCCGCGGCGCTCCGGTTGAAATTGATACTTGAGCAGGCGCAAGAGCAACACTTGCAGACGGGTCAACAGTTCCCGACGCTCACTCGCACTAAACTAACAGTGTATGTTCCGAGGTAGACCAAAACACCGGACGTACCCAGGGATGCCCCTCCTGCCAGCCTCGATTGTACC
>JADNEJ010000603.1 GCA_016292295.1 Candidatus Thiodictyon intracellulare | reverse complement strand
TATTTTGAATGCTGCTGCGATTGCGGCCACTGGACGCAGGCGCAGCCTGGGCGTGATGAGACCGAGGTCGAGTGGACGGTGGCACTGAGCGAGTGGTATCTGGCCGGACCGCTGCTGGTGGATATGAAAGGAGGTCCGTATGAACGACCTTATCCTTCACCCAGCGGGTGAAATAGAAACAACCGCACTGGCGCCGTTTTCTGGCCCCGACCCGGTCCCCGTAGACACGTTCGGTGGCAGTGTCTACGTTCAGTGAGGGGACCCGCAGGCCGCCGTCACCCCACTCGGGCAGTTGCCACTCTTCACCGAATGTCTCCAAGTGAGCGAGCTCTTCGATCCCTGGGTGAATAGTTGCCCATTGGTACTCACCAGCCCTAATGCGCCGAGCACGCGCGATGTATTGGGCACCACGGTATTGTCAATCCTCTCCGGCCACTAGCACTACGCCCACACCAGCGCCTTGCGGGGCGACACCATTAATCCCGCGTTATTGGGGATGAGCGAGATGGTCAGCGAGGACTCGGTCCGGCGCAATTTCGGCAAGATCGACGAGGCCGGCCTTGATCATAAATCCGCCCACCTTGTTCAGTCCCGGCGTCGCCGCTCTCTTGCAGAATGGCACGGACGGAACAGGAAGGCGTCCCGTATCTGTTCAAGTTACGGATGACAAAAGGGAGCAAGAAAGCCGCCGAGCGCCTGATGCGCGGGGCCGCTTGGTGCGAGGCTGGCTAGGGCTGGCAGGGGGCCGAGACGCGCATTACCATTAGCCATCCGCATGCTGCCGCGAGATCGCGGCCTTCTTCAAAACACTATGCTAAACTGCTGAGCAGTTGATGCCGCTGCAACGCTGGTACCGCGTGCTCTTTCGCGCCCTGATGAAATACCTCCACGGCCGCGAATTGCACCCGCTGCCGGGTTTGCCGGCTCTGGCATAGCCGGAACTTCACCTCAGCGTGTACCCGTCCGCGGGCCAGGAACAGCTCGCGGCGGGTACTTACTGCTCCTTTTAGGATCACCGTGCGAGCAAGCACCGGCCCGAGCGCTATGCGCCGGGACCGGACGGCCTGGACTGGGCCAATCAGCCGGACCCCTTCCGCGTCTTCGCCGGGGCGCAAGCCATCGACCTGCCGCTGGGGTCGGAGGCCCAAGCGGTCTCTTTTGAATAGGTCCGCGCGGGCGCGCAGCGGGCACCGGCACTGGCACTGGCACTGGCACTGGCACTGGCACTGGCACTGGCACTGGCACTGGCACCGGCACCGGCACCGGCACCGGCACCGGCACCGGTGGACCTGAAACATCTGGGGGTGCTCTTGGAATTGGCCCTGGGGCTCGCGGCCTGGAAGTCCGTCAGCAAGGCCGGCTGGGCGCTGCGCTGCAACCGCTCCAGCGGCAATCTGTACCCTACCGAGTGCTATCTGATCACCGACCCGTGACCGGGACTGCCGGGCGGGGTTTGGCACTATGTTAGCCGCGACCACCGGCTGGAACACAGGGCGCGCGACGCACGGGCGCACTCAATGGCGCCACCCGACGCACCCTTGGTTCTGGCACTGACCAGTATCTATTGGCGGGAGGCTTGGAAATACGGCCTGCGCGCTTATCGCTACTGCCAGCTCGACCTGGGCCACGCACTGGGCGCGGTGACCTATGCCGCCGCCGTGCTGGGCTGGCGAGTGGGGGGTCCTGCCCTGGGGCGATACGGAACTGGCCCGGCGGTTGGGGCTCGATCGGCCCACCGATTTCGACCTGGACCAGGGAGAGGCACCGGACCTGGCCCTTTGGGTCGGGCCCCATGAACCGGCGGCAAGCGACCTCGCCCGCTTGGCCGCGGCCGAGCGGACATTCGCCAGCCGGGCGAATCGGCTCAGTGATGACCCGCGCCCCTGGCCCGGGATCGCGACTGTCGCCGCAGCCTGCGAGCGCCCCGCCGGGGTCCGGCCGGGCAGCGGGGCGCCCCAGGAATCGTCTGCGCAGTTGCCGCCACCGCGGCTCAATCCCAGTTCACTGAGCGCCGTCGACCTGATCCGCCAACGGCGCAGTGCCCAGGTCTTCGACAGCGTCACCTCCCTGTCGGCGGGGCGCTGGTTCGCCATCCTGGACGCACTGCTGCCGCGCTCCGGGGTGCCTCCCCTGAACGCCTGGGGCGGCCGGCCGCGGGTCCACCTGGCGCTCTTCATCCACCGTGTCCTTCCGGTAAGGCTGCATGAAATCTCGTTCCTGGCCCGGTAGCGTAGGAGCCTCGTTTTTGGTGATCCGGAGGCTCCACGATGTCACTGTCACTCCCCGTCGCTGCCGATCTAGCACAGACGGCCGCGGCCTTTACCCACTGGCGCAGCACCACG
>JADNEJ010000424.1 GCA_016292295.1 Candidatus Thiodictyon intracellulare | reverse complement strand
GTCCTCCCAGTGCCGCCATACGCCTGCACCAGCACGCTCAGATCCAAGCCTTCCATTACCTCGACCACGTAGCGTGCCATGTGGCTCTTGGACAGCCAGTCCTGCACCGACGGCGGCAGGAGCAAGTCAGTGTAGCGGTCCATCGGGTGGAAGCGGCGCACCGGCAGTAGCACTCCGGCCATCAGGGTTAATCCCGACAGTGTACCGGACCCGCCGCCCCGACGGGGCCCAAAAATTCGACAGGCTGCTAGAGTCCTGAGCGAAAATCTCAGATGAGGCGTGTATAACGAAAATAAGAAAAAATGACTGGATTTGATTAACGAGGATTGCCATTCACGGCCTGGCTGCGCGGCGCAGGACCTGCATCCGAGGCCGGTTGCTTGCGCTGGCCCCTCTTAATTTGCGCTCATTTGCGGCTAATTCTCTTCCCAGCTAAGCCTGGATCAGGAGCTCCCCGTCCGCGGCCTTGCTCGGGAGCGGCGCCAGGGTCCAGTGGCCGTCGCGATGGATCGTGAGCAACTGGTCGTACATGGTCGCGTCGTCGTCTTCTTCACCCAGAGTGACATAGGTGATGCCGCGTTCGCGCAACAGGTGCAGCAATTCATCTACCTGCCCCTCGCTCAGTGCCCGGGAGGGGTGGTCCAGAAAGACGAAGGTGGGTTCGGCCAGCAGAACCCGGGCGAAGGCCAGTATTTGCTGCTCGCCCATGGAGAGGAGTTCGCCCCAGCTCTTCTCGTTGTCCAGTCCCCCCGCCCGCTCGATCGCCGCCACCAGCTTGAGCCGCCGCAGGGTGGTGAGGATGCCCTCGTCGGAGAAGCGTCGCCTGCTGCCGGTCTTCGCCTTGGCGGCCGCTTCAGACCGGGCGGCAGGGGTGGATTGGTCGGTAGGGTGCCGCTCGGCCGCGGCCGGTAAGAGCACCTCTCGCAGGGTCCCGGGCGGGACATAGGGACGCTCGGGCAGGAACAGCAGACCACCTGGATCCGGGCGCGTAATCTCGCCCTCGCCACCATTCCAGAGGCTCGCGGTGGCTCGGAACAGGGCGGTGCGGGCCGAGTCGTCGGCCACCCGGATCAGGACGTGGGTACCCGCCGAGATCGAGACCGTCAGGTCCTTGATCAGATGACGCCCGCTGCGCGGCGACTTCAGCGTCAGACGGTCGAAGGCGAGCAGTCCGTAGTCGAAGCAATAGGTGATGGCCGGGGAGGCGGTGTCCGCGGCCACCTGCATGGCATTGGCCAGTGCCGACAGGCGCACGATAACGGCGCTGTAGGCGGAGATCGACTGGAACTGGGTAACGATCAGTGAGAAGGCCCCGATCAGGTGACCGAAGGCCATCGCGGATTGACTGATGACCCCGAACTCGACCTGTCCCTTGATGAACAAGGGTGCGACCAGCAGTGCCGGGATAATCTGAATCAGATAGTTGTAGCCGGTGGTGAAGAATCCGAGGTTGCGGTTGACATCGATGATGCGTCGGAAATTCCCGATCAACTGCTCCAGGCGGTCATGCAGTCGATCCCGCAGTCGGTCCTCCTGACGCACCAGGGCGATGGCCTCCGCATTCTCCCGAACATGCAGCAGGCGGGCGCGGAAATTAGCCTCCTTGTCTGACTGATCGTAATTGAGCCGGATCAGGGGCCGTCCGAGGAAATAGGAAAAGATCGACCCCAGCGCAGCGTAGAGGATCGTCACCAGCAGTAGCATGGGGCTGATGGACCACATGACGCCGGCAAAGGCAAATACCGTAATGGTGGCGTTCAGGAACATCAGGACGAACGACAGGGTCGTCGCGGTCAGGGAGCGGATGTCTTCGGAGATGCGCTGATCCGGGTTCTTCAGGTCACCATAGGCGTTCATCTTGAAATAGATATGATCGCCCGTATATTTGTCGATCGTCCGCGCGGTCAGCCACTTGCGCCACAGTAGCCCGAGCCGCTCCTCGCAGTAGCGGTGAAAGACCGCGACCATGGTCGAGATGGCGAAAACGATGAGATAGAGAGCCGCATACTTGACGAAGGCGCCCATCTCCTTGCTCTCGATCGCCGTCATGAAATCGCGGCCCACGTAGCTGTTGATGACGTTCAGGACGCTGATGCTGAGCAGGAAGACCACCAGGAGGGCGGCAAATATCTTGGCCTGAGGGCCGACCTCGGAGCGTGCCAGGGCGGTGATCATGGCCCAGAATCGGGGCCAGGCGTTCTTGCTGATCGAAATTCTGGTCGATTTCATCGCTCTAGTACCTCGCGATGGAATCGCTCGGACCACTTCCGGCTAGGCTTCCAGCAGCTTGCCCTGGCCTGTCCAGCGGAAAGGCTTGGCCATCGTCTCATTGAAATAGTCGATGAATTTGTTG
>JADNEJ010000047.1 GCA_016292295.1 Candidatus Thiodictyon intracellulare | reverse complement strand
CTGCTCTGACGCTGGTGGCAGCGTGACGGGCGTGGGCGGAGTTATGATCAAGGCCGCCAACAGCATGGCCGAGTGATAAGGCATGCTCCCAGTGCCGCCATACGCTTGCGCCAGCACGCTCAGATCCAAGCCTTTCACCACCTCAACCACGTAGCGTGCCAGGTGGCCCTTAAACAGCCAGTCCTGTACCGATAGCGGCAGGAGCAAGTCAGTATCGCGGTCCATCGAGTGGAAGCGGTGCATCGGCAGTAGCACTCCGGCCATCGGGCAGCCATCGGGATTGATCCCGACAGTGTACCGGACCCACTGCCCCGACGGGGCCTCGAAGTCCGACAGGCTGCTAGCCTACGCAGATGCAATGCCCCAGCACGAGGTCCGGATCGCGCGCCCCTTCGCCATCGGCCGCTTCCCGGTCACATTCGAGGACTATGACCGATTCGTTGCTGCTACGAACCGCCAACCACTGGGCGACCAAGGCTGGGGCCGCGGCCGGCGCCCGGTCATCTACGTCTCCTGGCATGATGCCTTGGCCTACTGCGTCTGGCTGAGCGCACAGACCGGCCGGACCTATTGCCTGCCGAGCGAGGCCGAGTGGGAATATGCCGGCCGGGCCAGGACCGCGACCAGCTGGTCCTGTGGCGATGACACACGGGCACTCGGCGACTATGCTTGCTTCAGCAACAACTCCGGCGCCAGGACGCATCCGGTCGGCAAGAAGCGATCCAACCCTTAGAGGCTCCACGACATCCACGGGAATGTCTTGGAGTGGGTACAGGACAGCTAGCACGAGGACTATGCGGATGCCCCGACTGATGGTTTGGCGTGGGGCGCATCTAGCAATACCGCTGGCCGGGTGTTGCGCAGCGGTTCCTGGTACGACAACGCGTGAGTCACGCGCGTCTCGAACCGCGACAGGTACGATCCCGACTCTCGCAACGTAGTGTTCGGTCTGCGGCTGACTAAGAACCTTTAATTTTAATTTGTTATGACCGGCACCGACGGCCAACCGGACGATGTCGAACCCGGGCGCAGCGCCGCACTCGCGGCCTGAGTCCGGCTCAATCTGGGTAGAATCGAGGGCGAAATCACAGTCTAAACCGGCAACCGGGAGCGACACCGAACCATTTGAACCCATCGTCCGCGAAACCCTGCGTCAACTGATCGCGCGCTACGGCCACGCCCTCTACGAGGATCCGCACCGCGGCGGCGCGATGCTGCGCAACCTGTGCGGGCAGCACAAGCGCGAGGTCTTCATCCTCGTCAGCGCCCTGAAACAGCGGGTCACGACCGACCTCCTCGGCCGCAGCGGCGGGTTGCCGATACCGCTCCTACTCGGGCGGGCTGCGCAAGCGGCTGGAGAACGAGCTGGCGTTGACCGGCGAGGCGGCGCACTGGGCGGTGGGCGGTGGAGACCTGGGCGCTGGTGCTTGGGGTCATCGACGCGCCGGTGCCGATTCATCACCCGCTGCAGTCTCTCGATCTCAAGCTTGAAAAACAAGTTGTATTGCCGCGGGAGCGGCCAAGTCACGCGCGGTTGCCATCCGAGCCAGAGATGGTTACCATTCCTGCGGGACGCTTCCTCATCATGGGCTCTCCCCGCCGGGCGAGCCGAGGCGGTAGTATTAGGAAGGCCCACAGCGCTGGGTGCTGATTCCTCGCGTTCGCGTTAGGTAAGAACGCGGTCACCTTCGACGAAGGGGATGCCGCCCGCGGCTTTTTTCAGTGGCCAGATGACCGCGGCTGAGGTTCTGGCCGACGCCCGGTGATCAACATTTCCTGAGACGACGCCCAGCGCTATTGCCAATGGCTGTTAGCCGAGCGACTGGCAAGACCTATCGGCTCCCGAGCGAGGCTGAATGGGAATACGCTGCCCGTGCCGGCACCACCACACCATTACAGCACCGGACCCTGCATTACGACCGGTCAGGCCAACTACAACGGCAATTATGACTACGACGGCCGCGGCGTTAAGGTTGGCGTTTATCTGGCGCGCACTCAGCCGGTCGGCAGTTATCCGCCGAACCCCTGGGGGCTGTACGACATGCACGGCAATGTGTTGGAATGGGTCGATAATTGTTTTAACTAGGGATATGCGGGGACTCCGACGGACGGTTCACCATGGCGGTCCGGAGACTGCCAGTGGCGTGTGCTGCGCGGCGGTACCTGGAGCAGCAACTCGTGGGACCTGCGCTCGGCCAACCGCGTCAGGTTCGACACTGGCAACCGAAACTACAACCTCTGTTTCCGCGTGGTTATTACGTTTACCACTTGATTTTATTTATTATTTACCTCTTTGGAGCCTAGCAGCCTGTCGGACTTAGCGACCGGCGCCACCGCCTGAGGACCTTGGGCGGG
>JADNEJ010000373.1 GCA_016292295.1 Candidatus Thiodictyon intracellulare | reverse complement strand
GACAGCCGCATGCGCTGGCTCAAGGCACAGATGAAGGCCACCAGCAGCGGTCCGGGTCCGACTAGATGCCACTCGCTCAGTGCCACCGCCGCCACGGCCGGCTCATCGGCGCCGCTGGGGGTGTCCGCCGCATCCGCTACCTCCCCTGACATCGCGGGAGCATCGGCCTCGCCAGCGGGTGCTTCCTGACCGCCATTCCCCTCCCGCGGCAACCGCGTGCTCGGTGGCCGCGAACTGTTGGAGGGGGTCTGCCCAAGCGAGGGGGTCTGCCCAAGCCACTCGCGTGCCGCCTTCCCTTAAGATACGTCAGGGCCTTGCCCAACAACGTCCGCGCCTGCACGGGGCGGGCGTGCGTGCATGGTAGTGGCGCGGCGGCGGCGCCCGCCCACTCTCGCTATTCTCACTATAGGACGGGTCGAAGGTTATTATGCTTTTAATGATTATAGCACGGCCGTCGAGCTGTGTCGCGTAAATTTATGATCGTCCACGAGTTTATGATCGTCCACGAGTGCTAAGAACAGGGGGGCTAAACGACTACTACACACAGGGTAAAACGGGTCGGTTTCGGCGCGCAAGGCGGCAATTGCCAACTCGAACACACCAGACATTGCACGACTGGCCTCGCCCGCTACCGCTGGCTCTTTGTCCTTCGCCGATACCGTGAGAAACTCCAGAACGTGCGCCGGGGCAACCTGCCCGACCGACGGGAAGCACCCAGATCTTGGGGAACACCACGCGGTTGAGCATGTCCAGACGCCGAGCCTTGCTCGGCTCGGTCCAGTCCTTCAAGGCTAACCACTCAGCGGCCACAGACTCAAAGGTGATGGCGTTCGCCTGGGTCCGCTTCACCAGATCCAGTCGCCGGGCGGCTACCGGGTCGATGCCCTGCTTGACCAGTCCGCGGGCCTTGGCACGCTCGCCTCGCGCTTCTGCCAGGGTAAAGGTTCCGCCGTCGCGCCGGGCCTGGGCCGCTTCCGGAGTCTCGCCGCTGGGGGCCGCCCCGTAGTTGCCGACGGAGAACATGCTTTCTCGCTCCATGTCGCCGTCGCGCAGTTTGAAGCAGTACCGCCACTGCCCATTGGCGAGCTTGTAAGGCTTGTCCGTGAGTTTGGCTGTCCGACATTTGGCGTCCGTCAGCATAGCGCGTGCATCCTCTTGTCCGAGTTCATGTTCTTGGCTTTTTCGCCGTACCTGCTTTTTGCCTGCCGGGTCCGGTGTCCTTACCCATTTTTATATCCGCTTCCGTACCCGCTCGCAACGGCATTCAGCGGAACATAGAGGACAGAAAAGGCGGTTTCTTAGCTTTATAAACAGTATCCTGAATCAGTGATCTGAATGAGCTTCTGAATCGTTGATCTATTTTAATTTCATTGAGATAGAGCTAAAATTGCGCATTCATGAGACTCTCTCCGTAGGTGACATGGTGCGACGACTGATCATTGCGAAATCGGAGGCTGATTTTACCTCGACTTTGTTTACCTCGACTTTGGCCATTTTTCCAGTACGCCACGGCGGTGCTGACGCTTGTGCTTCGAGCAGGGGGTTGCGGCGGCCGCTCGTCGCGGCCAGGCGGCACCCGCCAGTGGCCGTGGCACGCGGGGACACGCAGGGGAAGGCAGGCGGGGCATCAACAGTGTATGTTCCGAGGTCGACCAAGACACCGGACGTACCCAGAGATGCCCCTCCTGCCAGCCTCGATTGTACCGGGTCTGCATGGCGTTGATCATCCCCTTGCCCTGGACCGGCGGCCCTGGGCGTTGCCGTTGCGCATAATCGAGTGGTTCGTTTCGCGTTGGTCGATCGAGGTCACCTGCGTGGAAATCCGACGTCACCTGGGGGTGGAGACCCAACGCCAGTGAGCCACCAAGGCCATCGCCCGTACTACGCTAGCGTTGCTGGCGCTGTTTTCCATCGTCTGCTTGATGGTGCATCGTCTGCGTGACCACTGGGCGTCCTTGCCACGCTCGACCGCCTGGTACCTCAAGCCGCAGGCTACCTTTTCAGACTGCCTGGCGCTCGTGCACCGCACCATCTGGGCCGAGGGGAATGACGTCAACTCGCTCGCGGATCAGGATCAGGATCAGGTGGTAATTTCTCGCCCCGCCTGGGAGCGCGTGCTCGCGCAACTGGCCGTGACTGCCTGAGCGGCAACGCGCGGCATGCCCGGCCGCTGCGCCGGGTCCGCGTAGCGGACCAGACGGATTGGCTTCATGGTCCTCCAGAGCCCGCCGTGCGGACCCTGGCCTCCCGATTGCCGGTTGCGGCTAGCACGATGATCGGAGTCGCCTAAAATGGCCAAAGTCGAGTTGGAGACATTCGGTGAAGAATGGCAACTGCCCGAGTGGGGTGACGGCGGCCTGC
>JADNEJ010000482.1 GCA_016292295.1 Candidatus Thiodictyon intracellulare | reverse complement strand
TGCCGCAAAAGCCCGTCCAAGGGCCTCAGGCGGTGGCGCCGGTCGCTAAGTCCGAGAGGCTGCTAGACCCAATAGACGCTCTGCGCCATGGCGCGCGAGGCCAGCCGCATGGCGGTGCGGATCGGTGCCGGCAACTCGGCCCCGCCTGCCGCCTTGGCGACCTGGGCGTGGTGGATCTCATCCATCTTGATCTGTTCGAGCACGGCTCTGGTGCGCTCATCGTGCTCCGGGATCTGGTCCAGGTGGTGGTCCAGATGGTCCTCGATCTGGTGCTCGGTCTCGACCACGAACCCCAGGCTCCAGCGATCCCCGGCCAGTCCGGCGAGTGCCCCAAGGGCGAATGACCCGGCGAAAAAGAGCGGCTTCAGCAGGCTCTTGCGGTCTCCTAACTCCTCGATCCGGGTCGCGCACCAGGTCAGGTGGTCGTTCTCCTCCAGGGCTGAGCGCTCCATGCGTTTACACGTCTCGGGCATCCGCGCCATGATGGCCTGGCCCTGATAGAGCGCCTGGGCGCAGACCTCACCAGTGTGGTTGATGCGCATCAGGCGGGCCACATGGCGGCGCTCGTGCTCTCCCAGCGCCGCCTCGTTTAGCAGAGCCGCGGGGTAGGGACGCCCCGTGACCCGGGGGCGGCCGAAGAGGGTGCGCAGGGCATTGTCGGCGGTCAGGATCAGCCGGTCGGTAGCGGTGTAATGGCGCTGTGTCATGGGGGTTTCTGCTGCTCGGTCCGGTCCGGTCGTTTAAGTCGGGAATCTGGGGCGCGGGAGCAATCGCTTCAACCCGGATTCTGCATTGCTGAATAGTGATTCTGAAGTTTTCTGGTTCTGAAACAGAAGCAGGATCAGATAGTTGGATTCTAGAGTTTTCGTAGGGGTTTGAGTGGATCTCCGTAAACCCCTCGAAAATCTCCCCACCGCTACCCCCCGCCCCTCCGGTGCCCTCCCCTGGAAAAGCCGGAAACTTCAGTAGTGATTGGCCATTGGCGACCCTGGATTGATCAATCGAGTTGGCGTGCCAGGACCTCAGCCGGGTGGCAGACCTCGATCGCCAGCCCAGCCTCCCGCAGCCCGGCGGTGAGATGCAGGGCGCAGCCCGGGTTGGTGGTGACGATCAGGTCGGCGGAGTGCGCCGTGAGCCCCGCGAGCTTGTCGGCGAGCAGGGCCGCGGCCAGCCCCGGCTGCTGCAGCAGATAAGTGCCGGCGGCGCCGCAACAGGTCTGGTTGCACGGCAACGGCTGGACGCTGAGCCCCGGGATGCGTTGCAGCAGCCGGTAGACGGCGCCGCAGCCCCCCAGCAGGTTGCGATGGGAGCAGGGCTCATGGACCAGTATGCGGCGCGCCAAGGGCCGGAACCGCAGCCCGATGAGGGCCGAGACCTGTTCGAGCCAGTCACAGAACTCCCGGGCCCCGGCGCTCCCCGGGGCCTCGCGCAGTTCCGCCACACAGGCGCTCGCGAGCCCCACCAGTGGCGGGTCCCCCGGGCCGCGGGCGCAGGCGTCGCGGCGCCGGTCCCCATCCCGCGGCAGCCCATTGTGTCGCAGCAGGGCGCCGCAGCAGGCCGGGCGCGCGGGCACGCGCACGCGCAGGTTGAGGCGCGCGCACAGGGTGCGGGCGGCGACGAAGGCGTGCCCTTGGGCCAAGGCGCCCATGCAGCCGACGAAGAGTTCCAGGTCCGCCAGCCTGTTGTCCGCGGCCGGGACCAGCGCCGCCGTGGTCGGGATCGCTCGGGTCAGGCGATGCAGCGGGGCTATGGCCGCGTCGTGGGCCAAGCCCGTGCGCTCCGCCAGCCGGGCCAGCCCGGCGCCTTGGTAGAACCGGGCACCCAGGGTCAACCAGCGAGCGACCCGGGCATCGGAGAGCCACCCCAACCAACGAGGCAGCCAGGCGCGCCGCCCCGGCGGCGCCTGGTCGACCCGCGCCGCCCGGGCCCCATCAATGAGTTGTCCGTAGGCGACCAGCGAGGGGCAAGCGCCCTCGCAGGCGCGGCAACCCAGGCAACCATCCAGGTGCCCGGCCAGGGTGGAACTCATGGCGAGGTCCCCGGCGGCCCACCCATGGATCAGGGCTATGCGCCCGCGCGGCGAATCGGCCTCATTGCCGAGCAGCGCGAAGGTCGGGCACTGGGGCAGGCACAGTCCGCACTTGACGCACTGGTCCGCGAGGGTGAATAGCTGGTCGGGGGTCACGTCGATCCTGGTGAGGGGGAGTTCGAGCTCGGTCGTGGGTGCCGGGACGGCCGTCGGCGCCCCAGCTGCCGACGCGGCGCCCCAGACATGGTAACCTCCCACGGCGCGCGCGCCCTAGCAGCCTAGCAGCCTGTCGAACTTCGGGGCCCCGTCGGGGCGGCGGGTCCGGTACACTGTCCGGATCAACCCCGA
>JADNEJ010000032.1 GCA_016292295.1 Candidatus Thiodictyon intracellulare | reverse complement strand
AGGGGAATGACGTCAACTCGCTCGCGAATCAGGATCAGGTGGTAATTTCCCGCCCTGTCTGGGAGTGCGTGCTCGCGCAGCTGGCCGCGACTGCCTGAGCGGCAGCGCGCTGCATGCCCGGCCGCCGCATCGGGGCCGCGTAGCGGGCCAGACGGATTGGCTCCATGGTCTTCCAGGGTCAGCCGTACGGACCCTTGCCCCCCGATTGCCGGGCGCGACTGGGACGATGATCGGGGTCGCCTAAAATGGCCTTGATCACAAATCCGCCCAAGGCCGGCCGGCCCATGTGGGTTTGCGGGCACAAGACCATGTTCTGCAATGGAGCAGCGACGCCGGGACTGAACAAGGTGGGCGGAATTATGATCAAGGCCGCCTAAAATGGCCAAAGTCGAGTCAGCGCGACCCCGAGCAACTGTGCCTGAGCTTCGCTGAACTGACGGATGACACCATCGTCTATGAATATGCCGTCCTGGTGACCTCCTGGCCGAGGTGATCCGCCAGCGGCGCAAAGGACTTCAAGCCCCACCGTTGCCCTCACTAGCCATCTGATCGGGGCGACCCGCTACAGCTATTTGAGAACCAGGGGGCTAAACGGTTACCCGCCTTCTGCACCTGGCCGACGCCACAGGGCCACAGGATCAGCAGATCGGTCCGCATTCGCCCTAGCCCGTATTCGCGCTCGATCCGCCAGCCGCCATTGACGATGTGCTGAAGGAAGGCCTGGAGCAACAATTGGGGACCCGCCTCCTTATAGTCGAAGCGCTCGATCCAGTGCTCTGAGTGCTCACGGAAAAAAACCTAGAAGGCGGCGATCAGCTTGGGTAGGTCCAGGCATCGTCGGCGCCGACGTACCAGGCGCTTTGGTATTGCGCCTCGAAATCGATCTGTTGCACATAGCTCGACTTTGGCCATTTTTGCAGTTGGGCGACAGCCCCGCGCGTGACGCCACGGCGGTGCCGACGCGTGCGCTAAGCAGGGGGGTTGCGGCAGCCGCGCGTCGCGGCCAGGCGGCACCCGCCAGTAGCCGTGGCACGCGGGGACACGCAGGAGAAGGCAGGCGGAGCATCAACAGTGTATGTTCCGAGGTCGACTAAGACACCGGACGTACCCAGGGATGCCCCTCCTGCCAGCCTCGATTGTACCGACTCTGCTACTCTTTGCGCCGCTGTTCACCGCGCCGACCTGGCGCCATATGCAGGTCTTTGTGACCGGTACGGGCCTTGATCATAATTCCGCCCACCTTGTTCAGTCCCGGCGTCGCCTCTCCCTTGCAGAACATGGTTTTGCGCGCGTAAGCCCACATGGGCCGGCCGGCCTTGGGCGGATTTGTGATCAAGGCCACCGGCACGCTGCTGGCCCAAGGCCTGCGCACGGTGGCCGCGGCCCTGCGGGTCATGAGGCTGGCGCACGAGCCCCGGTTTGAGCGTTACTACCGGGTCCTGAGTCGGGGGCGCAGGGGTCGCAGATCCTGCTGGGATTGCTGATGGCGCTGCTGCCGCCCGGCTGGCCGATCCTGGTGGTATTGGATGAGACCCTGGGGCGACGCAAAGGCGCGCGCATTGCCGCCAAGGGGATATACCGCGATACGGTGCGCTCGAGCAAATCCCCTTGCCCTGGAGCCAGCAGCCCTGAGCGTTGCCATTCCTGACCTTGCTGGCGCCCTCGCAACGGGCCAATGTCGCGGCGGGGAAGGCGCATCGAACCGTCATCGACTGGACCGTCGTCATGGTGCGGCTGGTGGTGCGCGGGTTCACGCGCCGCCGCTGGATCCTCGTTGGGGACGGCAGCTATTCCTGTGTGCGCCTGGGTTGGGAGTGCCTCAGCGCCCAGGCGGGCCTGATCTCGCGCCTGCGCCTGGATGCATGCCTGTTCGCGCCGCCATCACTGGTGCCGTCGGGACGGCGCGGCCCCAAGCCGCAGAAGGGCCCACCTCTGGCCAAGTTGGCCACGCGCCTGGAGGAAGCGCGCACGTACGGCACCGAAACCACGGTTCAATGGTATCGCGGTGCGACCAAGACGCGACGTCTGCTCAGCAGGGTCTGTCTCTGGCACACCCCGGGGTGGCCGCCACTGCCGATCCGCTAGGTGCTGGTCGTCGATCCGGCCAATCCACTTGCCCCCGAGGCGTTTTTCAGCACTGACCTGAGCGTGCTGCCGGTGCACATAATCGAGTGGTTTATCTCGCATTGGTCGATCGAGGTCACCTTCGCTGAAGTCCGTCGTCACCTGGGGGTGGAGACCCAACGCCAGTGGACCGCCAAGGCCATCGCCCGCACTCCGCCGGCGTTGCTGGCGCTGTTTTCCATCGTCTGCTTTGTTTTCCATCGTCTGCTTGATGGTGCATCGGCTGCGTGACCACTGGGCATCCTTGCCACGCTCG
>JADNEJ010000300.1 GCA_016292295.1 Candidatus Thiodictyon intracellulare | reverse complement strand
CCAACTGACTCAAGACCGGGGCTGGCCGGGCCGCCTCTGCGCTGCGCAAACAGACCGTTGAGCCGGTGTTCGAGATCATCAAAGGTGTTCGAGATCATCAAATCGGTGATGGGCTTTCGCCAATTTCTCACTCGTGGACTGAACAACGTCCAGGACGAGTGGACGCTAGTCTGCCTGGCGTGGAACCTGAAACGGATGGCCATATTACGTCTGCAATAAGCGGAACACCGCGGAAAACTGCGTTTCTAGCCGAAAACCATCTCTTTTTTGCCATAAAAGTTCGTCCAAGGGCTTCAGGCGGTGGCGTCGGTCGTTAAGTCCGACAGGCTGCTAGCCCCTACCCTTGACACCCAGCGGGGAACCCCGATGTCCTACTATCGGCACCATGCCTTTTTCTGCACCAACCAGCGTGAGGACGGCAGCCAGTGCTGCGGTCAGTGCGGCTCCGCGGAGTTGCGCGACTACCTGAAACGCCGCGCCAAGGAACTTGCGATCACCAACCGGGGTAGCGTGCGCGTCAACACCGCCGGTTGTTTCGGCCGCTGCGACGAGGGGCCGGTGCTGGTCGTCTACCCGGAGGCCGTCTGGTACACCTATGTCGACCGCGAGGACCTGGACGAGATCCTGACCGAGCACCTGGTCGCGGGGCGGGTCGTCGAGCGGCTGCGGTTGCCAGACTGAAACGGATACTGGCGTCCCACCCCGGCCTGTCGCGTCGAACGCCAACTCGACGCGAGCACTGAAAGATCAGTAGATTAGATGAGCCAAGTGGGTGATTGTCACTCCCCCGCTTGCATCCGCCCATCCGCTCCAGTATAGTTGGTAGTCTTTCGCGATTTCGCTCAACGAATCAAAGACCCGCCGCCTTCCCGCTCGCACCCCTTGGGGTATTCGGACCGGGGCGCACGCGGATTCGGTACGGGAATTACGGATCATGACGACGACTGTGAGCACCAAACCGGCAGAGGTACGCCGCGCCTGGTTCCTGGTGGACGCCGAGGGCAAGACGCTCGGCCGCTTAGCCACTGAGCTTGCATTGCGCCTGCGCGGCAAGCACAAGCCCCAATACACTCCCCACGTCGACACCGGCGACTACATCGTCGTGGTCAACGCAGGCAAGGTCGTGGTGACCGGCAATAAGCTCGCGGACAAGATGTACTACCGTCACACCGGTTATGTGGGCCATCTGAAATCTATGAGCCTGGGCAAGTTGCTCGACCAGGCCCCGGAGCGCGCCATCGAGATCGCGGTGAAGGGCATGCTCCCCCGCGGCCCGCTCGGTCGCGCCATGTTCCGCAAACTGCGCGTCTACGGCGGAGCCGAGCACGGCCACCAGGCCCAGCAGCCCCAGGTCCTCGAACTCGACTGCTAGCCAACCCCAGTATCCAATCGTCCTTAGGAACAGACATCCATGTCGGAGATTCAATACGCCACCGGTCGCCGCAAGACCTCCGCCGCCCGGGTCTTCCTGACCACGGGTTCAGGTGAGATAACGGTCAATGGGCGTACGCTCGACCATTTCTTCGGCCGCGAGACAGCCCGCATGGTGGTCCGCCAGCCCCTGGAGACTTGCGGTCTGCTCGGTCGGATGGACATCAAGGCCACGGTCGTCGGCGGCGGCAACGCCGGCCAGGCCGGCGCCATCCGTCACGGCATTGCCCGCGCCCTGGTGGGTTATAATGAAGAACTGCGCTCCGCCCTGCGCCGCGCCGGTTTCCTGACCAGAGACGCCCGCGAGGTCGAGCGCAAGAAGGTCGGCCTGCACAAGGCGCGCAAGGCACCGCAATACTCTAAGCGCTAGCGCGCGCTTGGTCGGCAACCAGCGAGGGGCCCGCACCGGCGCCGCTCACTGATCGCCGTACCCACACTTGGGGGATCGTCCAGCGGCAGGACTACGGACTCTGACTCCGTCAACCTAGGTTCGAATCCTAGTCCCCCAGCCAACAAAAAGGGCTTAGCCGTGAGGCTAAGCCCTTCTTGCGTCGCTCCGGGTGAATACTGGGGCGATGCATGTCCCGACTGGGCCAGATATGTCCGGTTCCGGCTGCATCGGCGGGTGCGATGCGCGTCTGCGCTGCGGCGGATCAGCGCGCCCTGATCGTCGGCGATCGGCGCGGGTATCGCTTCCGTCGGCTTGTCCACCGGGTGGGATCAGAGACATGATATGCATAACCCGGTACTCGGATATAGTTGGCTCAAGCGTGGCGAGGACCATCAGGTGAAGTCCAACACGGTTCAAGATTACATCAAAGATTCCCGCATCAAGCTTGTCTTTCTTCCTCCTTATGCGCCCAATTTGAATCTTATTGAGCGATTATGGAAATCATGAATCCGTGAACTAGCAGCCTGTCGGACTTCGGGGCCCCGTCGGGGCGGCGGGT
>JADNEJ010000525.1 GCA_016292295.1 Candidatus Thiodictyon intracellulare | reverse complement strand
CAGGATCAGGTGGTAATTTCCCGCCCCGCCTGGGAGCGCGTGCTCGCGCAACTGGTCGCGACTGCCTGAGCGACAGCGCGCGGCATGCCCGGCCGCCCGCCGGGGCCGCGTAGCGGACCAGACGGATTGACTCCATGGCCCTCCAGAGCCCGCCGTGCGGACCCTGGCCCCCGATTGCCGGTTGCGGCTAGCACGATGATCGGGGTCGCCTAAAATGGCCAAAGTCGAGTTAAAGGCGCGAACCTGATAGGACAATCAATTTATTGGCAATCTATCCGACTTACTACAAACGTTTTTGTTGAGGCACTTGCATAATGCCGGCAATGAGCGTATGGAGCTGGAGCGCTACGACCGCACCTTGGCCGCCTGGGAGGAGATGGCGGTCAAGAGCCAGACCTCCATGTAGATCCTAGGCTTCGGTCAGGGCGGTCAGGGGGCTATTATCGCCCTGGAGGTGATATTCTTGACGGTCTTCGCCGCCCGCGCCGTGGTGGGCGGGACCATGACCGTCGGGGACCTGGTGATGGTCAATGCGCTGCTGCTCCAGCTCTTCATCCCGCTCAGCTTTTTTGGCATCGTCTACCGCCAGATCAAGTACGTCCTGGCGGACATGGACCTGGTGTTCAAGCTCTTGGAGTGTCAACTGGAGATCGCGGACCGCCGGAGGCGCGGCCGCTGCCGGCCGGAGCGGGGTCCGCTTCGAGCGCGTGAACTTCCATTACCAACCGGAGCGCCCGATCCTCCATGAGTTTGATTTCCGCATCGAGCCCGGTCAGACCCTGGCCGTGGTCGGCCACAGCGGGGCGGGCAAGTCGACCTTGGCGCGGCTGCTGTTCCGCTTCTATGACGTGACCGGCGGGCGCATCCTCATCGATGGCGGGGACCTGCGCGACCTGACCCAGGCCAGCCTGCGCGCCGCCATCGGCATAGTCCCTCCAGGACACGGTCCTGTTCAACGAGAGCATCTACTACAATCTGCTCTACGGACGCCCAACGGCGACCCGTCCGGAGATCGAGCGGGCCGCCGCGATGGCCTATATGCGCACCTTTGTCGAGGGTCTGCCGGACGGCTGGCAAACGCTGGTGGGCGAGCGTGAACTCAAGCTCTCGAGCGAGGAGAAGCAGCGGGTGGCGATCGCCCGGGCGCTCGGGCGATCCTCAAGCGCCCGCGTATCCTGATCTTCGACGAGGCGACCTCCTTGCTCGACAGCCACACCGAGCAGGCGATCCAGCAGACCCTGGCTGAGGTGGCGGAAAATCATACTACCCTGATCATCGCCCACCGCCTGTCCACGGTGGTGGAGGCACACTGGATCCTCGTGATGGAATAGGGGCGTATCCGCGAGCAGGGAACTCACCGGGAGCTCCTGAAGGCCGGCGGCCATTACGTGGCCATGTGGGACCTGCAACAGCGTTAGGGCGGTACGGCGGCCCCGAAAGCTGCTGTGAGTCCAGCAACCCTTTGAACTATTGATCGATATCATCAGGACTGATGCACAGGTTCCTGAAACGCCTGGCGCCCACAAAAGACACAGCGCCTCTGGAGCTTTCGATGGAAACTATATTAGAATGATTCAGGTATCCTGGTTGGGTTGTTGTGTCGCATCAGATCACCGTGTCGTGTGCGCTACCGGAGGCAAAAACATGAATGCCAAGATCGTCGCTTACGTCCTTGGAGTTGCGGTTTTTGGTGCATTAGCGCTCGCCTCTGCGCAAGCCGCAGGTGCCACGAACGCCGCCTTCATCTCACCGTTGGTGCAAGCCTTGACCGATCGACTGGTATCCACGGAGGCGCGTGCCGCGGGGGTAGAGGATCGGATCTCCGAGTTGTGTTCAGAGTCGACTGACACGGGTGACCTGACCGAAGCTCTGCTGCTCAGCGGATTGGACGTCTTCACCGTGGTGCGCGACACCATCCTCGCCTGTGGCAAGGATGGCTCCGGGTCGGAGGTGGCCGCGCGTGTCGCAACGCGTGCGCTGTTGATCAAGGGGCAGACGGCACGATACCTGATCAACGCGGGCGTGCTGGCAGCGGCGGCGGAGATGGAACGGCGCCGCCGCGCCGCGCCGGTGGGCGCGGACTCTTCCGCCGGGACTAAGATGGCAGCGCAGGCGCAGCGCGACCTGGAGCGGGAGCGGCTAGAACGTATGATGCAAAAGGGACTCATCGATGACGAATATAGCCCCTACATCGACGAGCGGCGGTCCCTGGCCGAACGGAGCTTCCCGGAACCTTCCAGCTATACACGTCTAATCTGAGATTTTCGCTCAGGACCCTAGCGTAACCGGCTGGCGTCGATATAGTATCGTCCCTATGCTCGACTAGACCCTCTCCACCGAACAACTCGCCGAGTTGCGTGCCGCCCACCGGCGTACGCGCGACC
>JADNEJ010000217.1 GCA_016292295.1 Candidatus Thiodictyon intracellulare | reverse complement strand
GCCACGGCCACTGGCGGGTGCCGCCTGGCCGCGACGAGCGGCCGCCGCAATCCCCCCCTGCTCAGCGCACGCGTCGGCACCGCCGCGGCGTCACGCACGAGGCCGTCGCCCGACTGCAAAGAATCATTTGACGGGTTTCGCAAAGTCGACCTTGATCACAAATCCGCTCAAGGCCGGCCAGCCCATGTGGGTTCGCACGCGCAAGACCATGTTCTGCAAGGAAGCAGCGACGCCGGGACTGAACAAGGTGGGGGGAATTATGATCAAGGCCGTTGCCGGACCTTTGAGAGGTCGTCTTTTTTTAATACGCCGTGCGCATTGATTGTTGGTAATTTGCCTTCGGTCACCTTTGGCGTATTAGACGCAATCGTGCCCGCCCAACTGGTGTTCCAGGGCGCGGATGCGCTCGCGCAGGGCCTCCAACTCATCAAGCAGGTCCAATGCCAGCGCGGTGCCGGACAGGTTGAGCTCCAGGTCATGGCGCAGACGCAGGGCCCGGCGGGCGCGCTGTACCGCCACACCGTCGAAGCGCCACTCGCCCGGCGCGCCGCCGGCCCGCGGCCGCAGCACCCCCTCACCTACCAGCAGTTGCAGGGTGCGGCCGCTGGAGCCGCACAGTTGGGTCAGTTCCGCGAGGGTGACGACAAACCCCTCGTCCATGACGACCCCTTCGATGCGTATTTCGCGCTGTACCATGGTCTTAGACCTCCAGCTCCGCACGCGGGTTGAAGTGCAACTGCTCTGCCATGTGCTCGAAGACCCGTCGCGCCGCCTCGGTCTTGGCGGGTGGTACCACGATCTCCAAGACCACCATTTCGTCGCCCGGTGGATCACCGGGGAGTCCGCGTCCCTTCAGGCGCATCCGCTTGCCGGTTTGAGACCCCGGCGGAATCTTGAGGCTCACCGCCCCGCCCAAGGTCGGCACCGGGATGGTCGCACCCAGGGCGGCTTCCCAAGGGGCGATGGGCAGACGCAAGGTGATATCCTTGCCGTCCGCGATGAAATGCCGGTGCGGTCGGATCTCCACCTCCAGATACAGGTTGCCGGCCGGCCCGCCGTGAACCCCGGGTGCGCTCTGGCCGCTCAAGCGAATCTGGCGGCCCTGGGTAACCCCTGCTGGGATCCGTACATTGAGCGTGCGTTCGTGGCTGGTCATGTGCCCATCCGCGCCCAACTCCGGAATCTCTAGGCGCAGTTGGCGGGTGGCACCCTGGAAGGCGTCCTCCAGGTCGATCTGGACACGCACGGTTTGGTCCTGGCCGCGGCGCTTGCGCGGTGCGCTGCCGGCACCGGCGCCTCGGAACTCGCGGTTGAACAGGCTCGAGAAAAAGTCACTGAAATCGGCCGTTTCGTTCGGGTCGAAGTGGAACCCCTGCTGGGCTCCGGCCCCGGCCTTGGTCCCGCCCGGGGGCGGTCGGAAGTCCTGACCGGCCCGCCAGTTGTTGCCGAGTGCATCGTAGGCGGCGCGTTTCTCCGGGTCTTTTAAGACCTCCTGCGCCTCGTTGACCTCCTTGAAGCGGGCCTCCGCGTTCGGCTCCTTGCTCACGTCCGGATGGTACTTGCGGGCCAATTTGCGGTAGGCGCGCTTGATGTCGTCCGGGGTGGCATCGCGGGCTACACCCAGGGTCTTGTAGTAATCCTTATATTCCATAGCAAGGTCTCGGGGCAGGAAGTCGGGGTTAGCGTCGAACGGAGTGGAATGAGCGCCAAAGATGGGGATTCACGGCCCCGGTTGCACCGGGTCACCCCCGCTTGGTCAAAAGTAGTCAGAAATTGGGTGCGAGGCTATTGTCTGCAAGGCAGCCAATCGATGCTCAGGAGGGCAGCGCCGCGGGTGTCGGCAGCGGTCCATACGCCGGCACACAGAGCTCCCGTGCCCAGTCGCGCAGGGCCTCGATCTGCTCGGCCATCACCACTGACAGTGGTTGAGTCCGGCCAAGCTCATTGAGCAGGGCACAGGTGTCCGGCGCCCGGGTCGTGGCATCCACCGCATAGCGGGCGGAGACCACCGCCTGCTCGCTCCCGGCCCCAGTGAAGCCCTCGCTCGCCTGTGCCAGATGCGGCAGGTCGAAGCCGGTCGGGTCGAGCCCGCGGTTGCGCAGGTGGATGGCGAAGGCCTCGGCACGCACCGCCGCGCGCGGCAAGTCGACGAAGAACAACTCGTCGATACGGCCCTTATGGACCAGTTCCGGTGGCAGCCGGTTGATGTCGTTGGCGGTGGCGACCAAAAAGACCAGAGTGTTGCGCTCTGCCATCCAGGCCAGGAGTGTCCCCAGGGCCTTGATCACAAATCCGCCCAAGGCCGGCCGGCCCATGTGGGTTTACGCGCTCAAGACCATGTTCTGCAAGGGAGCGGCGACGCCGGGACTGAACAAGGTGGGCGGA
>JADNEJ010000131.1 GCA_016292295.1 Candidatus Thiodictyon intracellulare | reverse complement strand
AAGTCGTAGCCAAGTCACTGAATAAATAGCCATGTGCGTTTGCTACATAATGCCGTTTCTTCGAGCGATGGGGGCAGACGCTGCCGGCCGAGCGGACGGGGCCGCTAACCCTAAGAAAGAGCAGTTCTCACGCCAAGGCGCCAAGCTCGCCAAGGTTTTCGGTAGCTTACCTGCCTTAGGCCATTCACCCGGCGGTGATCTAGTGACTTCTCCTACCTTCTTGTATTTCTCAGCGAGCTTGGCGCCTTGGCGTGAGTAACTGCCGGATTTAGGTTAATCCGCCGCCCGTAGCTGAGTCACCTTATCCTTGGTCTCGACGACCTCCGGTTTCGGAGCGGTTTCAAGCTCCAGCCCCTTGCCCTTGAGGATGCGCTCGATGTTGCGGGCATTGCGGGCCAGGTAGATGGTCAGTTCCTCCAGGTCGTGCTCGGCGAGGCCCGGCAGCACCCGGTCGTGGCGCAGCAGGTGGGCCAGGCGCTCGGCCGTCTCCAGGGCCCGGTCATAGGCGTCCGCGGCTTTCTTGTCGGTGGTGCGCAATCTCTCGATCCCCTTCTGGTCTCTGACGATGTATTCGATCTCGATCACGGTGCTGAGCTCCCGATGCGTTGAGGCGGCGCGTGGCCCACTGCCGCGGCGGCGCCGACAAGGGGCTAGTCTACTGTCGATAAACCCAGTTTTAAAGCACAGGGGATGGGTTTCGCTGCGCTCTACCCATCCTACGGGACATCTGTCCAGCCTCTGCAGCGTTGTCGCGAGCGGGACGGCCGGGATGAGGAGCAGGGGCCGCGGCGCCTGTCCTCATCCCAACAACACCGCCGCCGTGCACCTGTCGGATTGTCGACAACCGGCCTGGTGCCCGTGCGGCAACTGCAAAAGAAAGTGTCCTTCCGGCAAGGCTGCATGAATTCCGAGCGTGGTTCCAGTAGCGTGTGAGCCCCGCGCCCTTGGCGAAGGGAAGGCCCGACGTTGTCGCTGTTCGCTGTCCGGGCGAGCCGCCAGGACCAAACTGGGATGAAGTCTGCCTGCCCGCGCTCGCCCGCGACCCAGTGCCCCGACGCTGGTGGTCGGGACGTTGGCGTGGCGGTGTGGGAGGTGGCACTTAGGGCGACGCGATCTGGTCGCACGGCTTCGACACTGGCCGCCATCGTCAAGACCAACGCGGTGACCAATTTCTGGCCCGCGAGTCCCAAGAGCAGCCGTGCGATGGCGTGCTTCATCTTCGAGAAGGCGTTGGCGAAGTTTACCTGGTAGGCGTGGCGCCGCGTCTGGCAGAGCCGGTCGGCAATCGCCTGGGCGACCCAGACCAGAATCGTCGTGAGGTTCATGGCGAAGGTTTTGGCGTAGAAATCCTGGCGTACGCACTGGGCACTGCGCCAGGAGAAATTCTCGATTTCTAATAGGCACTTGACCCGTTTGTATTGCTCCTCTATGCCCCACATCAAGTGATATAGGCGCTTGAAAACATGCGCGGGAAAGGCTTCTTCATCGTGCAGCGAGGTGGCCAGCACCTCGGTCTCATCGCCCTTAAGGGTCACCCATACCAAGCGCATCTGCAGCGGCGCGGTGAGCAGCCCATAAGCTTCGCGCTGGCGACGGGCGTCCGCGCCAGAGGTGAAAGCGAGCACCGCACTGGCCTTGATCACAAATCCGCCCAAGGCCGGCCAGCCCATGTGGGTTTGCGGGCGCAAGACCATGTTCTGCAAGGGAGCGGCGACGCTGAAACTGAACAAGGTGGGCGGAATTATGATCAAGGCCCACCGCACTGGTGGCACCCGAGGCCATAAAGTCGTCGACTTCGGTAGAGAATCCAACCGGCAGGTGCATGCAGAAATCTCCGGCATTATGTAGCAAACGCACATAGCTATTTATTCAGTGAATTGGCTACGGTTTCCCTATTCTGAGCCAGCCCCGGCAGCTGGGTTTCTCACCGAAATTTGGCATATCCCGACGCCCACCCGCCCGCATTGCACTGAGTTGCCGCCAAATTCTGCGTAACCAATTAATTCGATAACTAAGTACCTCAACGGAAACATTTGTGAAGCGCCATGCCGTCAAAATCTAATTCGCAAATTTAATTCTAAACTCAGATCCGAACGAATCTATTATTCAATGTATTGCGCAAACTAATGCAGTCATACTCACGTAAGCCAGAGATGTAATTCATTCGTATTTCATTTTACGCCAAATGACTTCAATCAGATTCAATTCTGGCGCGTATCGCAGAAGAAAGTACAGTGTCAAGCTGCGCTTTTCCCAATATTCCATGCGTTTTTTGAGTTTTTTGCTCACATGAATCTTGCTCACATGAATCGGGGCGTTATCCAGTACAATAACTACTAGCTCAGTGAGTAGACTACAAAAATAATCCATAATATCAATCAGCATTAAACTGGTCATCGGAC
>JADNEJ010000331.1 GCA_016292295.1 Candidatus Thiodictyon intracellulare | reverse complement strand
CGCCTCCACCACCGGGGCCAGCGCCCGTCCGGCTTCGTGAAGGCACTGGTTGATGGTCGCAGTCGACAACGCCAGCCTCAGCCAATCGGTCGGACAGAAACGCACGGACCCGCGCTCGCGGCCTTGATCATAACTCCGCCCATGCCCGTCACGCCGCCACCAGCGTTAGAGTAGGCAAACTGACTGGCCGCAGTCGTCGGCGCCGCGCTGGTGGCGGCAGATCGACGTGCGCCAGCACTTGGTCAAACAGGGGATTCAGGATTCAGTCAACTGAGTATAGCTCATGCCCGTCATGATCGGGAACAGACTGGCGAACGCGATGAGCCAGAAACCGTCGAATACGGGATTGCGGCCGGGAATCTGATTCGACAGCCTCAGGCCCAGGGCGGTGACCAAGGGGACCGTGACCGTGGAGGTAGTGACGCCCCCGGAATCGTAGGCCAGGGCGACGATCAGCCGCGGGGCAAACCAGGTCTGGATCAGGACCAGACAATAGCCCGGGATGATGTAATAGTGCAGAGGAGTGCCGGTGATGATGCGAAAGGCGCCGATTGACACTCCCACGGCTACGCCGATGGCAACCGTGATCCGCAGGCCCCAGGTGTCGATGAAGCCGCCCGAGGCCTGGTTGGCCTTCAGCGCGCCGGCGATCAGGGCGGGCTCTGCCACCGTGGTGGTGAAGCCGAGCGTAAAGGCGAAGCAATAAACCAAGCCATAGGATCGCCAGTCCTGCAGCGCCGCGGTGTCCGTGAGCGCGAGCCCCAGAAACGCGGGGGCCGTGAGCTGGCTGGCCATGATGTTACCAAGGGAGAAGAGTGCGCGCTCCAGCCCCTCCATGAAGAAGGCGAGCCCCACGATCACCAGCACGAAACCGAACACTAAGCGCCCCACCTGGGGGATGGGTCAGCGCAGCACCAGCACCTGGAAGCCAATCAGAACGCCGATGATGGGCAGGACGTTACTCGCGGTGTCGAGCAGCATCTGCCCGAGTGAGAGCGCAAGCGAAAGACCGGTCGAAGGCCCCGGTGCCGTCACCGCAGTATCCCATAGCCCAGGACGAAGATGATTGGTGTCAGTACCGCGAAGGCGATCAGTCCGAAGCCGTCGGTCAGGGCGCTGCGACCCTCGATACTGGAGGCTAGCCCCGGCCTTGATCATAATTCCGCTCACCTTGTTCAGTCTCGGCGTCGCCGCTCTCTTGCAAAACATGGTCTTGCGTGCGTAAACCCACATGGGTCGGCCGGCCGTTGGCGGATTTGTGATCAAGGCCTCAGCCCCACATCGAGGGCGGCGACTAGCGGTACCGTGATGGTGGATGTGGTCACCCCGCTCGAGTTGTAGGCGATGCCGATGATCTCCGGCGGGGCCAGGGCGGTCATGCCGATGACGCCGACATAGGCACCGATGATCCAGGTACTGTACCAGCCACCCGCGCAGGATCCTCAGGACCCCGATGACCAGGGCGCAGCTCACGGACAGTGCGATGGTGTAACGCAGGCCGAGCGCATAGTCGGCTTGGGTCGCCTGGAACGGTTCGATCAGGTTCCCCGCGGCGGCCACCGAGGCCGCCTTATCCGCGACTGCCATCAGGGCGGGCTCCGCCATGGCGGCGCTGAACCCCAGGGCGAATACAAAGAGGAAGAGCCACATCAGGCTTCCTTTGTGAGCGAAGTCCCAGGCCATGGTTTCACCCAGTGGGAACAGTCCCAGCTTTAGCCCCTGCACAAACAGGCTCAGACCCATCATCATCAGGGCGGTACGTACCCCACAGGAGGTCGCTCGGATCGGAGAGCGGCTGCCCCAGGACGACGACCTGAAACAGGCCGATTACGACGATAATCGGCGCCAGATCGCGCAGGCTCTCCGCCAGGGAAAGCAAAAATTGGACCAGCAAACCTCTCATCGTCGCTGCATATCGGGGGCGGCTTTACTTTACTTAACAGCGTCGGATTGTGACCTGGTCTGGTCCGCCGCCTATTTCGGTGCCATGCTAACTCAAGGATACCCGGGCCATCGCGCCGGATCGCCGTCAGGACCGCGTGGCGCCTGGACAGTGGGCCAGGCGCGCAGAGCGCAGGGCGCGGGCCCGGTCGAAGGCGACCGGCGGCCTCTGGGGGCAGCCTAGCAGCCTGTCGGACTTTGGGGTCCCGTCGGGGCGGCGGGTCCGGGACACTGTTGGGATCAACCCCGATGGCCGCCCGATGGGCGGAGTGCTACTGCCGATGCGCCGCTTCCACCCGATGAACCGCGACACTGACTTGCTTCTGCCACTGTCAGTGCAGGACTGGCTGTCCGAGGGCCACCTGGCACGGTACGTGGTCGAAGTAGTGGAAGGCTTGGATCTGAACGTGCTGGTGCAAGCATATGGCGGCACTGGGAGCACGCCTTATCACCCGGCCATGCTGTTGGCGTTGCTGA
>JADNEJ010000592.1 GCA_016292295.1 Candidatus Thiodictyon intracellulare | reverse complement strand
TTCTTCAGCAACCCGGGTGAGCACCAGGGCGACTTGCGCTCCTTGCTGACGGAGAGCTTTGAAATAACCGGTCGGTGAGGAAACTGAAAGTTTGGCATTAGCTGAGTATATTACGACGACTGCCCCTGGGGGGGCAGTCCCTGAGGTAGTAGTCCCTGGGGCGGCGGCTCCTGGGATGCACCCTACGGCGCCCCCGGTTATGGCCCACCGGGCTATGGCTATGGTGCCACAGGCTATGGCTATGACGCGCTCGGGTACCCGTCGACCCCAGCGGCAAAGGTGCCCACCGGCGTACCCGACCCTTCACTGGGACAAGACAATTCAGCCAACCAGGACGAGGTTGCGGCCCTGAAGCGTCGGATCAGGGAACTGGAGGCGGCACAGCAGCCGACCGGTCAGACGGTGCCCGCGCAGGATTGGCCCGCCGCACTGGTCTATCGGCCGATGAATAGACAATGAGTACGCCACGCCGGGACCTTTAATCATGGACCTCCTGCTCGCTATCGATGGCTGCGTCGCGGCCTGTACCCCGGATAACCCGGCCCATGCCGATACCACGGCCGCGATCGGCCGCTGCCTGGACCAGGGCGGCCGGGTCTGGCTCTACGCCGGTACTGCCCAGGGTTACGAGGACGGCATCCGCCGCGCCCTGGAGGACGAGGCCAATTGCAGCGCGGCTGAGTCCGCAGCGATGCAAGCCCAGCAACTCGCCCGCCACCGGCTGGCGGCCTTCACGCAAGGCAAGCAATGGCTCGCCGCGCTGGCTGGAGACTGCGCGGACTGCGCCGCACCGAACCCGGCCCAGGATCGCCTGCTGCGCGCTCTACAACGCTTTACCGCCGGGTCCGTCAAGGTTCTAACGCTGGACCCGGGCTTCATCGGCGAGCACCCCGACCAGACCCTTACCCCCGCCGCCTACCTGGCGCTGCCGACATCCAAGCGGCGGATCGACTTCATCGACCTCCCCGGCCAGCAATCATTCATTCGCCCCCAATTGGAGGAGCGTATCCACCGCGTACTGCACCACGGCCACTATATCCTGGGTCCGGAGATAGAGGAATTGGAGGTCCACCTGGCGCAGTATACCGGAGCCGCCCACTGCGTCGCCGTCGCCTCCGGGACCGATGCGCTATTGATCGGCCTGATGGCATTTGGCATCGGCCCGGGGGATGAGGTCATCACTACCCCCTTCACCTTCGTGGCGACCGCCGAGGTCATCTGTCTCGTGGGTGCGCGGCCGGTCTTTGTCGACGTGGAAGCCGATACCTGCAACATCGACCCGGACAAGATCGAGGGCGCCATATCGCCCCGCACCAAGGCGATCATGCCGGTCTCGCTCTATGGCCAACCGGCCGACATGGATGACATCAACGCCATCGCCGAGACCTACCGGATCCCAGTCATTGAAGACGCCGCCCAGAGCTTCGGCGCAATCTATCGCGGCCGGCGCAGCGGTAACCTCTCCACCATCGGTGCCACCAGCTTCTTCCCCTCCAAACCCTTAGGCTGTTACGGCGACGGCGGGGCCATCTTCACCAATGACGCGGGCCTCGCGCTCGCCATGCAGGAGTTGCGCGTCCATGGTCAGGAGCGACGCTATGTCCATACCCGAATCGGTGTCGGCGGGCGCATGGACACCCTGCAATGCGCGGTGCTGCTCGCCAAACTCGACCGGTTTGATCAGGAACTCGCGCGGCGCATCGTCGTGGGCCAACGTTATTCACAACTGCTCGCCGGTACGCCCGGTATCAAGACCCCCGTGACCCGCGCGGACCGTACCTGCGTCTTCGCCCAATACACCCTGCAAGTCGCCGGCCGGGATGCCCTGGCCGCGGCCCTGAGCGCCCGCGGCATCCCCACCGCGATACACTATCCGATCCCGCTCAATGCCCAACCCGCCTATGAAAACCTGTGCTGTCCGGACTGCACACCGGTTGCCGCGCAGCTGGCCGCGAGCGTGATCAGCCTGCCGATGCATGGCGATCTGACCGACGCCGATCAGGATGCGATCACGGCCGCGGTGATTGAATGCAATTTGAGCCTGATCCAGGTGGACGCAGATTCCCGCAATACCACTACGGGATAAGACGCCGTCCTCCACCGCGGCGGCGGCGCACAACGCCGCCCCCCTCGTTGAACGCAACTGCGTCCACATGATCCCCGACCTCGTCGGGAGAGAGTACGACCTAGAAAGAGTAGTTTGACCTTGCGCGATCTTCTTTAATCTTATGTAATGTAAATTACAGGAGGTGCGTATGACTCGACTTTGGCCATTTTTGCAGTCTGGCGACGGCCCCGCGCGTAACGCCACGGCGGTACCGACGCGTGCGCTGAGCAGGAGGTTGCGGCGGCCGCTCGTCGCGGCCAGGCGGTACTCGCCAGTGGCCGTGGCACGCGGGGACACGCAGGGGAAGGCAGGCGGGGCATC
>JADNEJ010000128.1 GCA_016292295.1 Candidatus Thiodictyon intracellulare | reverse complement strand
CATGTGGGTTTGCGCGCGCAAAACCATGTTCTGCAAGGAAGCGGCGACGCCGGGAGTGAACACGGTGGGCGGAATTATGATCAAGGCCTCACGTCGCCCCACGCAAGATGAAGCCGGCCAAAATCCAGGGTTTCAACCCCAACTTCAAGCGCTTCCGGTAAGCGGGGCCTAAATTAATGGCATTGGGTTCCAGGCAACATCGCCGGCGTCAGCGCCCTTGGGGGCGGCATCCTTTTGTTCTCCAGCACACGCGGTAAACGTTAACCATGTATGCGTTTTTCAAATCCATTCATATTTTGGGTCTGGTATTGATGGCCGGAAATGTAACCGTCACCGCCCTCTGGAAGGTGTTTGCCGATCGTACGAGCAAGACGCAAATCATGGCGTTCGCCCAATGGTTGGTGACTGTGACCGACTTTTCATTCACTTTGTCCGGCGGTTTTCTGATGGTTATCGGCGGCTACGGCGCTGCCTACGTGGGTCACTTGTCGGTGTTTGACGCCCCCTGGCTGGTCCTCGGGCAAGTCATGCTGGCAATTGCGGGTGCCGTTTGGCTGGGCATTCTCGTGCCGATTCAGGTTAGGCAGGCGCGTTGCGCGCAGGATTTCGCGATCATCGGTGATGTGCCGGCCGCGTACCGCAAAGATAGCCGCACCTGGCTGGTCTGGGGTCTGCTCTCGACGGTACCGCTGCTGGCTGGCCTATATATCATGGTGGCCAAGCCGATGAGTTACTGGTAGCGCCAAGTATCTTTATACCGCATCGGAGATGGAGTTATGCGAGGAATAGATTTTCGGCCACCTGGGGCGCTACGGGCTGACAGTGTACCGCCGGCCGGAAGCGATGAGAGGCACAGCGCCCGCGCAGCTCGGGAGGATGCCGCCCCGCTGGGAGAACGGCGGACACTCGCGATCGTTGGGGCCAATGACGGCGAGGTCAGGCTGGCTGGCGGCAGTGAGCCTGGTTGCGGTCCGCACTTCGACGCGCCGATCGTGCCGGGTGGCTATCTCTGGTGGTATGTCGATGCTCTGAGCGACGACGGACGGCATGGGATCACGCTGATCGCGCAGGTCGGCAGCTGCTTTTCTCCCTACTACGCCTGGGCGCGCCGACGTGGCGACAGTGATCCGCTGAACCATAATTCGCTCAATGTTGCACTTTACGGCGAGGCCAAGCGCTGGAGCATGACCGAGCGGGGCCGCGCTGCGCTGCGGCGGGGCCCCTCCTGGCTTACGATCGGACCGAGTTCACTGGCTTGGGACGGCAACAGTCTAACCATCCGGATCGACGAGGTGACGGTGCCCATGCCCTCGCGCATCCGCGGCACGGTGCGGGTCTACCCGCGCGCGGTGGCGGGTCAGCCATACCGCCTGGATAACGCGGGGCACCATCACTGGGCGCCGATCGCCCCCTGCGCACGCGTCGAGGTAAAGCTCGACCGACCCTCGCTGCAATGGTCGGGCAGCGGCTACCTCGATTCCAACTGGGGCGACGCGCCGCTGGAGTCGGCGTTCCAGCGTTGGGAGTGGTCGCGCGCGATCATGAAAGATGGCAGCACCGCGGTTCTGTATGACGTGACACAGCGCAATGGGGACAGGTCACTGCTGGGTCTGCGCTTTGATCCGACCGGCGGCGTGGAGCCGTTCGAGGTGCCGCCGCACGCCAAATTGCCGACCACGGCCTGGCTGCTGCGACGAGGCACGCGGGTAGACCCGCGACAGACGGCACGCGTGACCGAGACGCTGGAGAACACGCCTTTTTACACACGATCCGTGCTGGCGACTCATGTGCTCGGCGAGCCGGTGACCGCGATGCATGAGAGCGTGTGCCTCGACCGGTTCAGCACCCGCTGGGTGCAAGCGATGCTACCGTTTCGGATACCGCGGGCACTGCGCTGAAGAAAGGCCGGGGCTGGGCGATCGACGGTAGACCACCTCTTCGAGACGCTCCTCGAGCGCGCTCAACACCCGATCTCAGCGGATGCCTTCGGCGGTCTTCTTGGCCGCTTGCCTCATGTGACGCAAAGGCCACGGATCGCGAGCGAGCTGGCGATTGGCGGCAACAAAAGCGGCCTCATCGCCGACCAACAAGGTCACCCCGTTCTCCCATGACGCGATGTGCGTCTGGGCCGCCGCGTAATCAAAGGCGATGACCGGTAAGCCGCTGGCCATGGCCTCGATCACCGTAACCGTTTAGCCCCCCTGGTTGCTAAGTAGCCATAGCGGGTCGCCCCGATCAGGTGGCTGGTGAGAGCAACGGTGGGGTTTGAAGTCATTGGTGCCGCTGGCGGATCACCTCGGCCAGATACGGCCAAGACGAGGCGGCGCGTTGGCGACAGGTGTCGATGATGCTGGCCAAGTGAGCGAAGGCGCGAGTGCCCTGCGCGGTGCGGGTCCCCATGCCGATGCGGCGGGCGATGACCCAGTGGC
>JADNEJ010000222.1 GCA_016292295.1 Candidatus Thiodictyon intracellulare | reverse complement strand
CGCCTGGGAGCGCGTGCTCGCGCAACTGACCGCGACTGCCTGAGCGGCAGCGCGCAGCATACCCGGCCGCCGCCGGCGCACGGCTCGGCGAGCGGGGTGCAGAGCCAGCAGTGCGCTTCGCGCGCCGCGTCGTCGTCGGTCAGCTCGCCGAGCGCCCGCTTCGGGTGGCGCGGCTCGGAGGGTGCCGCGGCGCGCAGGCGCTCGGGCTCCGCCGTCGAGTCGAAGCGGAGCGCGTTGTCGTGGGCCGCGAGTGCTGCCCGCTCCGCTGCCGTCGCGGGGGAGAAGCCGCTCAGGACCCAGGACTCGCGCATCTTGTCCAATTGGAAAACCCGGCGGTCGCGTTGAGCCCGGTCCAGGCGCGCAGAGCCGGCAAGATCTCCGGCTCGACCCACTCGGGTCCTTCCTCGGCCAATACGCGGTCGGCCAGCGCGCGGCCGGTTCGCGCATCCGCAGCGACCTCGGCGAAGCAGAGGAAGCGCAGCATCAAGCGCAGCATCAGTCGGCGTCCGCGACCTGGCGCACCCAGCCCTCGCCCTCGGCGCTCAAGAACTCGCCGGTGGTGAGGACCTGGAGCGCATCGGCCGCGCGCGGGTGCCATCGCTCAAGCGGTGCGCGACGACCCTGCTGCGCTCGTCCGGTACCAGAATCCAGACCTGATCGGTGGTCAGCTCATCGACGATATGGGTCGAATGGGTGCTGAAGGCGATCTGAAGCCGCGGCTCGGCGGCGAGCAGCGTCTTCAGGGCGGTCGCCAGTTTCACGCTGGGCCTTGGGATGAGTACAGACCCTTTTCCAGGTCGTCGATCAGCAGGACGTCGGCACCCTGGTTCCAGGCCCCGGCGGTCAGCAGGGCCGTGACCAGGAGCGTGCCCTAGCTTACTGCGCGGGGATGAAGGCGTGCGTAGGAGCGGCTTCAGCCGCGACGAGGCCAGAATACCTTGCGAGGTCGCGTCGCAGCTGAAGCCGCTCCCACCGAGTCCCGGCCGGAATTTCACGGTAAACCTGGAAAGAGCAGTTCTCACGCCAAGGCGCCAAGCTCGCCAAGGTGTTTCAGCACCTTAATCTGCCTTGGGCCATTCGCCCGGCGGGTGATCTCGTAGCTTTTCCTCGGCATTATGTAGCAACTGCACATAGCTATCGAATCAATTGGTTACGCAGAATCTAGCGGCAACTCAGTGTGATGCGGGCGGGTAGGCGACGGGATCTCCCAGATTTCGGTGAGAAATCCGGCTGCCGGAGCTGCCTCAGAATCGGAAAATCTTAGCCAAGTCACTGAATAAATAGCCATGTGCGTTTGCTACATAATGCCGCAAAAGTATCCGGAGTTCACCTAATGTCTGGCTCCGCGAAGCGGCGTCGCGAGCGAAGAACCTTGGCGTGCTTGGCCCCCCGGAAGCTCACCAACGACCTGGGTTGCGGCGGGGTCCATTCCGGCGCACCGGACCGGCGCCGGTGGTCGGACGCGCACGCTGCACTCTTGGCCCCGGCGTGTCACCTCCGCCAGGGCAACTTGGGAACCAGCGGATCAGAACGCCTTGGGTAGACCCGCCTGCCGTAGTACGGCATTGGCCGTGTGGCGCGACCGGATCTTGTTGTCGACCGTGAACGGGCGCTGGGTCCGCTGGCTGAACCAAATATCGTGGTCACCCTTACCGTGTCGCTCAAAGGTGCAGTCGGCTTCCGCGAGCAACGTCTTCAACTCCGTGGTGAAATTGTCGCCCATCAGGCCGCGGCGCGATCGGTGGTATCGAAACGTCGGATCAGCAGTTCAAATGGCATCTGGTTGTCGCTTGGCAGGCTGTTCATGTCCAGCAATTCGGGGATCATGACCTTGAGCTTGGCGACCAGGGCCTCGACGGTTTCGGCCTCGGTGGCGAGACCGGGTACATCGTCGCTGTCGGCGACCCAAACATTCGCTTCGTCATCCCAATCAGCTTGGACGAACAGCGGTTTTTGCATGGCACAGTTTCCCATCGGGCATCAAAGATTGTTGCGCCCATGGCTGGACGCAGCGGATCAAATGGCAAGTATAGGCCGGGCAGACAAAACCCGACCCAGACTCGCCGCT
This sequence comes from Candidatus Thiodictyon intracellulare, assembly GCA_016292295.1. Classification (GTDB taxonomy): domain Bacteria; phylum Pseudomonadota; class Gammaproteobacteria; order Chromatiales; family Chromatiaceae; genus Thiodictyon; species Thiodictyon intracellulare. The sequence continues at coordinate 380 of JADNEJ010000222.1, read as the reverse complement.
CAACACGACGCTGTTGAGGCAGTTGGCCTGCGGCGAGTTATGTCGACCTTATGGCGCTTAGGTACGACTCACCGGCCATAGCATCCGTCGATGCATCAAGTACGGCATTATATAACAAACGCACATGGCTATTTATTCAGTTACTTGGCTAATATTTTCCGATTCTGAGCCAGCCCCGGCAGCCGGGTTTCTCAACAAAATCAGGCAGATTCCGGCGCCCACCCGCCCGGATCGCACTGAGTTTCCGCCAGATTCTACGTAACAAATTGATTCGATAATTATTTGCAGCTGCTACATAATGCCGATCAAGTAGCCGTTTAGCCCCCCTGTTCTTAGCCCTCGTGGACGATCATAAGCCTACGCGACACAGCTCGACGGCC
>JADNEJ010000640.1 GCA_016292295.1 Candidatus Thiodictyon intracellulare | reverse complement strand
CAGTGTACCGGACCCGCCGCCCCGACGGGGCCCCGAAGTCCGACAGGCTGCTAGTGGGCTGATGCATACCGTCCGGCTACTGCGAGAGTGGAAACTGGCGATCTGACGGACTCCGTTACCATCGTGGTCACTCGCAACCTATTCCGGGGCACCCTTAGGAGAGCACCGTACCCTCGGCCTTGATCATAGTTCCGGCCGCGACTGTGACCGGTTCTGAAATTTCCTGACAGAATCAATAATATTTACAAGATTGAAAATTAATAACATTTTGTTAATTCTATCTAAATATCTTGGCTTCGCGCTCACTGTGCGGTTCGCGACTGCGCTCATAAGACCTGATTCCTGCCGATGCTGGCCGAAACGACGATCAAGGCCGGCGGGCAATGTCGGAGCCTTTCCGCCATTGTGTCGCTCCGAGGGGCTGTTTTCGCGGAGGCCGTGCGTTGACCCACTCGCTACGCCTATCCGCCCGCTTCTGGATGAATGACCCCAAGCCGCCCGTCAAGCCAAGCCTGTACCGGCTCTACACCCACCTGTTCCATGGCGGAAAAGGCCAGCACCTCGACCGGGCAGGCATCCTTCTCGGTCTGCTTCCCGGCCAGTCGCGCGGCCTCCTGTTCCACGGCCCGCGTGGTGGCGAGCAGGGCACTGCGCTTGAGCTTGTCGGCCTTGGTGAGGAGCAGCAGGCACGACAGATTGGCGCGGCGCCCCCAGGCGAGCATCTGTCGGTCATAGTCGGCCAGCGGATGACGGCAGTCCATCACGATGACCAGGCCGGCGAGTGACTGGCGACGCTCCAGGTAGGTCGCCATGTGGGCCTGCCATTCGAGCTTGATCGCCTCGGAAACCCGGGCATAGCCATAGCCCGGCAGGTCCACTAGCCGGCGCTCGTCATCCAGGTTGAAAAAGATCAACAACTGGGTCCGACCCGGGGTCCTGCTGGTGCGCGCCAGTCCCCGTTGGTGGCAGATGCTATTGATGGAGCTCGACTTGCCGGCGTTGGAACGGCCGGCGAAGGCGACCTCGCGGCCTTGATCCTCAGGCGCCTGTTCGATGCGGGAGGCGGCAGTGAGGAAGCGCGCGCCCTGGTAGAGGGGGTTCATGGGGTGGCTCCCGCAGTGCGTGACCAGTGCCAGGACTTGTCGCCGGTCTTCTCCAACAGGCGTACGCCCTCAATGGCCATACCGCGGTCCACCGCCTTGCACATGTCATAGACCGTCAGCAGACTGACCTGGACAGCGCACAGGGCCTCCGTCTCGACCCCGGTCTGACCGGTGGTGGCCCGGCCGTGGACCGCACAGTCCGAAGCACGCGCGTCCAACTCGATCGCCACCCGGGTGAGTGCGAGCGAGTGGCACAGCGGCAGCAGGTCCTCGGTCCGCTTGGCGCTCATAATGCCGGCGATACGGGCGACGCCGAGCACGTCGCCCTTGGGGTGCCCGCCCCGCTCGATCAGGGCCAGGGTCTTGGGGTCCATTCGGATCAGGCCCGCGGCGACCGCCACGCCGCGGGTCGCGGCCTTGTCGCCCACATCGACCATCTGGGCCTCGCCGGCGGCGTTGAATTGGGTCAGGGTCATGGTAGTGGTTAGAGATTAGGGATTAGGGATTAGGGATTAGGGATTAGGGATTAGGGATTAGGGGTTAGGGGTTAGGGGTTAGGGGTTAGTAGATGGTTGCTGGAGGAGAGGAAGAGCTAAATACTCGCCCCTATCCCCTGATTACTCCCCTAGAACGCCGGCTTCTCCGGGGCGTCCTCGAACATCTTCACACTCGCCATGATCTCCGCCTTGGCCTCGTCGACGCCGCTCCAGCCGCCGACGCGCACCCATTTGCCCTGGTCCAGGTCCTTGTAGTGCTCGAAGAAATGGGCGATCTGATCGAGCAGGTGAATGGGCAGATCGCGGAAGCTCTGGACGGTATGATAGCCCTTGTAGAGCTTGTCGATGGGTAGGGCCAGGATCTTGGCGTCGTCGCCGGATTCATCCGTCATGGTGAGCACCCCGACCGGGCGGCACTTGATGACTGAGCCGGGAATCAGGGGATAAGGGGCCATGACCAGCACGTCCACCGGGTCGCCGTCGGAGGACAGGGTGTGGGGAACATAGCCATAGTTGCAGGGGTAGTGCATGGCGGTGGACATGAAGCGGTCCACGAACATGGCCCCGGTCTCCTTGTCCATCTCATACTTCACCGGCTCTGCGTGGGACGGGATCTCGATGATGACGTTGATCTCGTTTGGCACATTGGCGCCGCGGGATACCTTGGATAAATCCATGACTGGACCTCGTGGTGGATTGGTTGGCGTGGAAAACAGATTGATCTACGACTTCAAAGTCCATGATTTCAAGTAACCGTTTAGCCCTCCCTGGTTGCCAAGTAGCCGTAGCGGGTCGCCCCGATTAGATGGCTGGTGAGGGCAATGGTGGGGCTTGAAGTCCTTGGCGCCGCTGGCGGATCACCTCGGCCAGAG
>JADNEJ010000264.1 GCA_016292295.1 Candidatus Thiodictyon intracellulare | reverse complement strand
TCCTTGCTGACGGAGAACTTTGAAATAACCGGTCGGTGAGGAAACCGAAAATTTTTAATTAGCTTAGTATAATCAAATCCTTAAGAAGCATGATCGAACAACGTTGGGACACTAGTGCCAAGAAATACATATGGAATAGCTCCAAGACCCGAATCACCTACCGGATGAAGCGCCCAAAGTCGATAACGCACTGAAAAACCTTGGCGAGCTTGGCGTAACAACCTCCTGGAGTCCAAGGCTGAAGCCTTGGACTCCGGCTCGGAAGGAGAGCGGTCGGCGAGTGCGGCTTGACTCAATGGCAGCGTGGCGTCGGACGCCAACCAAGCGGCGGTCAGGTCCCATCAGGGCGCCCCGATGCCGCGTGACCGTACGCTGATGCCCCATCAGGGTGCCCCCCAATGCCGTGCAGTCGTAAGGTCGAGCCGCATCGGGGTACCCCGATGCGGCGTCACCATGCGGTCGGGCTACGTCGGGCACCTGGGCACGACGCGCCCGCGTGCCTCTGCCCTGCCCCTATGGTATTTTTGCGCCCCCACGCACGCGCCCGCCGCCCCTGCCGGCCGGCCGTCCCACCTACGCCTTAGGATCCTCACGCAATGACACTGGATCGATCCGACGTCGAGAAGATCGCGCACCTGGCACGGCTCGCGGTCAGCCCTGCGGCCTGCGACCGCTATGCCCTGGACCTGACCAACATCCTGGACCTGGTGGCCCAGATGGATGCAGTCGACACCACTGGCGTCGAACCCATGGCCCATCCCCTGCACATGACCCAACGGCTGCGCCCAGACCTGCCCACCGAGCCCGACCAGCGCAACCGTTTTCAGGCCATCGCACCCCAGACCGAGGCCGGGCTCTACCTGGTCCCCAAGGTGATCGAGTGATGCACGATAAGACCATGACCGAGCTGGCGGCGGGCCTCGCCGCCCGCACCTGGTCCAGCGTGGAGCTGACGCGCCACTACCTGGAGCGGATCGCACGCCACAACCAGGGCCTCAACGCATTCATCACCGTCGCCGCGGAGTCGGCGCTGGCCGCCGCAGCCCAGGCCGACCAGGCACTCGCCGCCGGCACCGGAGGGCCACTCACCGGCATCCCTATCGCCCACAAGGACATCTTTTGCACTGCGGGACTGCGCACCAGTTGCGGCTCCCGGATGCTCGACAGCTTCATCGCCCCCTACGACGCTACCGTGGTCGAGCGACTGGCCGCCGCCGGGGCCGTGGTACTGGGCAAGACCAACATGGACGAGTTCGCCATGGGCTCGTCCAACGAGACGAGTTGGTACGGTCCGGTGAAAAACCCCTGGGACCAGACCCGGGTCCCAGGCGGCTCCTCCGGCGGTTCTGCGGCGGCCGTCGCCGCCCGCCTGTGTGTCGCCGCGACCGGGACCGATACCGGAGGGTCGATCCGCCAGCCCGCGGCCCTGTGCGGCATCACAGGCATCAAACCAACGTATGGGCGCTGCTCACGCTGGGGCATGATCGCCTTCGCCTCCAGCCTGGACCAGGCCGGCCCCATGGCGCACTCGGCTGCCGACGCCGCGTTGCTGCTTCAGGCCATGGCCGGCTTCGACCCCCGGGACTCTACCTCCATGGACACCTCGGTGCCAGACTATGCGGACGGGCTGGACGCTGATCTGACCGGGCTGCGGATCGGCCTGCCCAAGGAGTATTTCGGTGCCGGGCTGGACGCGCGGACTGAAGCGTCCATCCAGGCCGCCATCCGCGAATACGAACGCCTGGGTGCGACGGTCAGCGAGATCAGCCTGCACAACAGCCCGCTTTCGGTGCCCGTCTATTACGTCGTCGCCCCCGCTGAATGCTCCTCCAACCTCGCTCGCTTCGACGGCGTGCGCTACGGTCATCGCTGCGAGGACCCCAAGGATCTTGAAGACCTCTACAAGCGCAGCCGCGCCGAGGGCTTCGGCGCCGAGGTGCAGCGCCGCATCATGATCGGCACCTATGTCCTGTCCGCCGGCTATTACGACGCCTATTACCTCAAGGCTCAAAAGGGCCGCCACCTGATCGCCGACGACTTCCGCCGCGCCTTCGAGCAGGTGGACGTCATCATGGGCCCCACCAGCCCGACCACGGCCTTCCCGATCGGCGCCAAAGTGGACAATCCGGTGGCCATGTACCTGAACGACATCTATACCATCGCCGCCAACCTCGCCGGCCTGCCTGGCATATCCATCCCGGTCGCCCCGGTGGACGAGATGCCGGTGGGGTTACAGATCATCGGCAACTATTTCGATGAAGGGCGGCTGTTCAATGTTGCGCATCGGTTGCAGCGGGAGACGGATTGGCATTTGAGAGTGCCAAGTGGCTTCGAGTAACTCGCCTGGCTAGCAGCCTGTCGGACTTTGGAGCCCCGTCGGGGCGACGGGTCCTGTACACTGTCTGGATAAATCCTGATGACAGGAGTACTACTGCCGATGCGCCGCTTCCACCCGATGGACCGCGACACTGACTTGC
>JADNEJ010000043.1 GCA_016292295.1 Candidatus Thiodictyon intracellulare | reverse complement strand
AGGCCGCGGCCGTCTGTGCCAGATCGGCAGCGGCGGGGAGTGACAGTGACATCGTAGAGCCTCCGGATCACCAAAAATGGGGCTCCTACACTACCGGGCCAGGAACGCGATTTCATGCAGCCTTGCCGGAAGGACACCATCGGCGCAGTGCCGGCCGCGACCGGGCGTCTCTGGGAAGGCTGCCCTTACCCGGCCTGGACGCCCTGCGGCTGCACGACGCCACCATCTTCCGTGGCCGCAGCCCCGAGACCGATGCCCTGCTCAGGCAGCTGGCCGAGCCGTCGCGTCCCTGTCTCACGGTGGTCGGGGCCTCGGGTTCCGGCAAGTCGTCCCTCGTCTGGGCCGGGCTCCTGCCGCGCCTGACCGCCGCCAAGGAGTAGCGCTACGTCCGTTTCACGCCGATGGAGGGCGGCGGCGACCCCTTGGGCGCCCTGGCCGCGGCCAGGGCCCACGCCTTCGAACATTGCCGCTGGGAGGCCTGCGCGCTGGCCGCGCGGCTTGCGACCCCCGCGGGCCTGCGGCAGGCGGCGAAGCACGCCCTCGACGAGGCCCCGCCCGAGACCGAGCTGGCGCTCTTCGTCGACCAGTTGGAGGAGCTGTTTCGGGTTCTCGGCGCGGACGCCAAGGCCCGTTTTATCGACTGCCTCGCCGCCGCTGCGGCCCTGTCCCGGGTGCGTATCCTCGCGACCCTGAGGGCCGACTTCGTGCCGGAGCTGTCCGCCGAACCGCGTCTCGCCGCCCTCTACAACCAGAGCAATTACCTGCTCACGGCGCCGCTGCGGCCGGCGCGGATGCGCATGGTCATCGAGCCGGCCCAGGGGGCCTAGCTGGACCTGGAGCCCGGTCTGGCCAAGCTCATCATGCGCGAGACCGGCGACCGGCCCGGTGCCCTCCCGCTCATGGCCTATGCCCTGGAGCGACTCTACGAGCGGGATCAGGGTCGGCCCGTGCTCACGCACCGCAGCTACCTGGAGTGCGGCGGGATGCTTGGGGCCATCGCCACCCAGGCCGATCGGATCTTCGAAGACTTTGCCGAGGCGCATGGGATGGCGCCGGCCGAGGCGGCGCGCCGCTTCATGTTCAGTGAGTTGGTGCAGGTGGAAGGCGCCGATGTCCCGGTGACACGCTGCCGTGCCGCCCTGCCCCGGCTCGGTCTGGCCACGGATCCGGTGGCGGACCTGGCCGGGCGCCTGGTGAAGGCGCGCCTGCTGGTCACGGACCACGAGGCGGCGGCGGGTCCGCCGCCGGGCCGGTGGTCGACCTCGCCCACGAGGCCCTGATGACCCATTGGACCGAACTCGCCCTGTGGATCGACACGCGCCGGGACGACCTGCGGCTGCGCGACCTGTTGCGCCGCTCGGCCAAGGAATAGGAAGCCAACGGTTATCGGAACAAATTCCTGCTGTGTAACGACCGTGTCGCCGACGTGTGCGTCGCCTTGGAGCTGCTAAGGGGCAGGACCTGAGCGTCGCCGAGTGCGCCTTTCTCGACCCCGTCCGGCGTGCCGGCTGGCTGCTCGCTCGCGATGCGCACACCTGGGTCGATACTGGCCAGGGCGCGGCGGGGTTACGGGACGCCGAGCGCCTCCAGGGCTTCGCCACCCTCCCTTCCGGCTACCTGCCCGAGCCGACGCCGCAGCAGCGCGCCTTTCTCGCCGACTCCTTCGCCGCTGCGCTGGCGCGCCATGCCGCCGAGCCCTTGGTCCGCGCCGCCTGCGGCCAGACCCTGAGCGCCCTGGGCGACTCCCGCTTCGACCCCCACACCTGGCACCTGCCGGCCGACCCGACCCTAGGCTTCCGCAAGGTCCCGGCCATCCCCTTCCGCATGGGCACCGATCCCAAACGCGAGCCCAAAGGGTGGTCCGACGAGGAGCCCAGCACGACCAGCACCTGCCGACCCTCTATCTCGCCCGCTGGCCGGTCACCGTCGCCCAGTTCGCCGCCTTCGTCGCCGCCAGTGACCACCGGCCACCGGCTAACCGACGCCGACGCCGACGCCGACGCTTGCACGGGTCACCCCAATCAGCCGGTCTGCTCGATCAGATATTTGCTGCGTCTGCCATTGAGTTAAGACACACTCGCCGCCTGCGTTCCCTGCGCCTGGAGTCTAAGGCCTCAGCCTTGGAGTGCGCCAAGGCTGAAGCCTTGGACTCCAGGCGCTTGGGCGGCGGCGCTTAACTTAACGGCAGTGACGCTCCGCGTAGGAATGGATTCCGGGACGCTCTGCGGCCCGTGGCCCGCCGCTGACCCGGCAGGCGGGCGGTGCGACTGCTACAGCGGATTCCGGCTTGTCTTGCGATCCACCCAAGCCACGAAGGGGCGAGACATACCAGCCCAGGGCAACGCCCTGGGTAGGAGGGATCGAGGAGGCTAGCCCTAAAGGGGCTTGACATAGGGATCTCCGCCGCTATGTCACGCCCTTTCAGAGCTAGCAGCCTGTCGGACTTAGCGACCGGCGCCACCGCCTGAGGCCCTTTGACGG
>JADNEJ010000407.1 GCA_016292295.1 Candidatus Thiodictyon intracellulare | reverse complement strand
CGGGTGGAAGCGGCGCATCGGCAGTAGCACTCCGGCCATCGAGCGGCCATCGGGGTTGATCCAGACAGTGTACAGGACCCGCCGCCCCGACGGGGCACCGAAGTCAGACAGGCTGCTAGGGCCGCCGGCTCCAGGGCAAAGGGACGATCAACGCCATGCAGACCCATTGCAGGCCCAGATAGGTCACCACGCGACTGTTGCTCGTGCGTACCGCATCGCGGTACATCCCCTTGGCGGCAACGCGCGCGCCCTTGCGCCGCTCCAGGGTCTCATCCACCACTACCAGGATCGGCCCGCCGAGCGGCAGCAGCGCCATCAGCAGTCCCAGCAGGATCTGCGACCAAAATGCGACCAAAAATCATATCGCGCAAGGTCAAACTGCTCTTTTTAGGGTGATAGGCTTCCGCCAATTTCTCACTCGTAGACTGGATAACGTCCAGGGCGAGTGGACGCTGATCTGCCTGGCGTGGAACCTGAAACGGATGACCGTATTATGTCTGCAGGAAGGGGAACTTCGCGGAGAACTGCGTTTCCAACCGAAAACCGTCTTTTTTTTGTCATAAAAGCCCGTCCAAGGGACTCAGGCGGTAGCGCGGGTCGCTAAGTCCAACAGGCTGCTAGCGGAGATGTTGGGCGCGTCGTCGTCAAATAATTAATTTGTAGAAAACGTTGCGGACGGAGCGAATGCCCCGTCCGGCCATTGAGTGTTTGGTCAGCTAAAGGCCCGTCGGAGCGGTCGAAGGGATGGGGCGCCGCACGGCGTCCAGCCGCTCCGGGTCGAGCCCAGCAGTGCGGCGGTCGGCGTGACAGAGTGCGCAGCAGAATCCCAGGTAATCGGGCCTCAGGGGCAGCAGGGCTGGGATGTCGGTGAGCCGCAGGGCGCCGGCGAGTCCGCACAGGAGACCCAAGGACCGGGTCTGGGCGACGAAGGCGCGCAGCACAGCAGGGCTCAGGTTGTCAAGCAGCGGGCCGGCCGCCTTGTCGGCGGTGTCGAGCATGACCCCGGCGCAACCGGCCGCGGCGAAGGGGCGCAGATCGGGCGTGCAGTCGGCAAACAGGACCACGACGATGGCGCAGGTCTTGGCCAGGTCGCCGATGATCGGCAGGCAGGCGCCGCGGTGGTCGTCCGTGAAGAGACCGACCTTCACATAGTCGACCCCGGCAGCCTCGGTGGCGCGGGTCAGGTCGGCGTCCGCGGGCAGGTCGCCGATGGTGGCGCTGACCGGCCGGTGACCCGGGTGACGAGCGCGCGGATCTGCTCGCAGGGCAGGGCGCCCAAAGCCCCGCGCGCCGGGTCCTTAAGGTCGATGAGGTCGACGCCGCCGCGGATTACCTGCTCAGCCTCCAGCGGGTCGGTCATACTGGCCAGCAGTCAGGTCATTGAATGGCCTCGCCGGACTGATGGGCCGCGACCCGTTTCATCAGCCAGTCCCAGGCCTCCTGTTCCCGGGGGCCGGCGGTCTTCTGCATGGCGATGCCCAGGTAGGCGATGTTCCGGCTGACCTGTTCTTGCGGCAGCCGGTTGAGCCGGCTGACCAGGATGGCCAGCTCGAGCACGGCCCCCTGGGCGCGGTTGAAGCCTTGGAAGGGGCCGTGGGTCTGTTCAAGGACTGAGCGGCAGAGCAGGTGCGGGCGCTGCGGGTCGTCCTCGAGCGTCTGCAGCTCCAGTTCAGTATGGGCAAGGGCATCCGCCAGGCGCGGAGCAGGGACGCGCTGAGCGTCGACCAGAGGCCAGTTTGCGCGCCCGGTCAGGCAGCCGGCGAAGATGCGCATGTCATCTGTGTAGTTGACTACCGCGCTGCGGCTAGCGAGCAGAAAGTCCAGCGTGGTGGAGGGCCGGAATGGGGCGATGATGAAGTGCGCTCCCGCGCGGCGGATACCCATGGGGGCGCAGTGGGTGCGGCCCTTCGGGTGACGGGTGGTGACGATGACTTCTTGGATCATTGTGAGGTCCTGATCGCGGTCTTTAAGGAATGGTTCACTAATAACTCGACGGCCTTGATCACAAATCCGCTAAAGGCCGGCAGACCCATGTGGGTTTGCGCGCGCAAAACAATGTTCTGAAAGGGAGCGGCGACGCTGAGACTGAACAAGGTGGGCGCAATTATGATCAAGGCCTAACTCGACTTTGGCCATTTTAAGCGACCCCGATCATCGTGCCAGCCGCAACCGGCAACCGAGGGGCCAGGATCCGCACGGCGAACCCTGGAGGACCGTGTCCTTCCGGTAAGGCTGCATGAATTTCCGGTAAGGCTGCATGAATTGTGGGAGCCCCGCGTCCTTGGCGAAGGGAAGGCCCGACGTTGTCGTTGTTCGCTGTGCGGGCGAGCTGCCAGGACCAGACTGGGATGAAGTCTGCCTGCTCGCGCTCGCCCGCGACCCAGTGCCCCGACGCTGGTGGTCGGGACGTTGGTGTGACGGTGAGGGAGGCGGCACTGGGCCGGAGCGGTCAGTCCGGCGCCGGTTCGGCGGCGAGGCGCGCC
>JADNEJ010000180.1 GCA_016292295.1 Candidatus Thiodictyon intracellulare | reverse complement strand
AGCCGCTGGCAGCCTAGCCGGAAGTGGTCCGAGTGATTCCATCGCGAGGTACTAGTGATGTCGAGCAGGGAAAAACGGTGAATAACTATCCGGATTTCAATATTCGTTCCTGAGCAAAAGAGCATCGCCACAGGATCGTCGAACGCGGCCGGATTCGCGATGCAGAACTTGTTGAACTGAACAGCGACGAGACAAACAAAAAGCTCCTCTGGAGCCAGGGTCGGTGGTATCGCGGCTGCACGTGCGTGGGCAGTTCAGCGCCGCTCGCGCTGCGGTCACCCCGCCCGACTGCTGCGGCCAGGGTGGCGCGGCCTATTTGTGTCGGCGCGCTCTTCGTGGTTAGCTTAGCGGTCGCCTGAACCTTCGCCGGAGACCTGATGCGCCAATACCTGGACCTGCTGCAAGACGTGGTCGACCACGGCAGCGACAAGCCGGACCGCACCGGCGTGGGTACCCGCTCGGTGTTCGGGCGCCAGGTGCGTTTTGGCCTGCGTGAGGGCTTTCCCCTGCTGACCACTAAGCGCGTATACTTCAAGAGCGTGGTCCAGGAGTTGCTATGGTTTCTGTCCGGTTCGACCGATAACAACGAACTGAAGGCCCGCGGGGTCAGTATCTGGGACGAGTGGGCGGCGCCGTCCGGCGACCTAGGGCCGATCTATGGCGCCCAGTGGCGCAGTTGGCGCTGCCCGGACGGGCGTACCATCGACCAACTCGCCGAGCTGGTCGCGGCCATCCGCGCCCGCCCGGACTCCCGCCGCCTGGTGGTGTCCGCCTGGAACTCGGCGGACCTGCCGGATGAGGTCTGCAGCCCCCAGGTCAACGCGGCGGCCGGGCGCATGGCGCTCGCCCCCTGCCATTGTCTCTTCCAGTTCTATGTGGCGGATGGGCTCTTGTCCTGCCAACTGTACCAACGCAGCGCCGACCTTTTCCTTGGTGTCCCATTCAATATCGCAGCCTATGCGCTCCTGACCCACCTGGTCGCCCAGCAGTGCGACCTAGTGGTGGGGGACTTCGTGCACAGCTTCGGCGATCTCCACCTTTACCGGAACCACTTAACCGATGACATCGTCTTTGCCCAACTGGCCCGCAACCCCAGGCCGCTTCCCCAGCTCGCGCTCATGCGGCGCCCGCCCAGCCTGTTCGACTACCGCTTCGAGGACATCGCGGTCCTGGGTTACGAGCCCCATCCGGTCATCCGTGCGCCCATCGCGGTGTGAAGGCCAGGGCGCCCGAGAAGGTACACTATGATGACGATGTTGCTCGACTACGCTCTGTTCCTGGCCAAGACCCTCACGGTGCTGGTGGCCATGGTGCTGCTGGTGGTCTTCGCCATCCGCGCCCGCCATGCGGGGAGCGGCTCGGACGACGGCGAGCGTCTGGAGATCCTGGATCTCAATGAGCGCTATCGCAGCCTCGCGCGGGCGCTCAAGGAGACCTGCCTGTCCAAGAAGGACTTCCGGGCCTATCTCAAGGCCGAGCGCAAGCGCGAGAAGGCGCAGGCAAAGACCCAGACAGATGAGCGCAAGCGACTTTTTGTAATTGACTTCAGTGGTGACATCCGCGCCACCGAGGTGGCCGCGCTCCGCGTCCTGGTCACCACTATCCTGCTCGACTCAAGGGCGGGCGACGCGGTCCTGGTGCGGGTCGAGAACGCCGGCGGCATCGTCCACGAGCACGGCTTGGCCGCCTCCCAACTGGCCCGCCTGCGGGCGCGCGGGGTTCATCTCACGGTCGCGGTGGACAAGATCGCCGCCAGCGGCGGCTATCTGATGGCCTGTGTGGCGGACCGTATCGTGGCCGCCCCCTTCGCTGTGCTGGGCTCCATCGGCGTGCTGGCCGAACTGCCCAACTTTCACCGCCTCCTGGAGCGCCACGGGGTGGACTTCGAGTTGCAGACCGCCGGGCAGTACAAGCGCACGCTGACCCTCTTCGGCGAGAACACCGACGCCGCCCGGCAAAAGCTCCAAGAGCAGTTGGAGGAGACTCATAACCTGTTCAAGGGCTTTGTGCACGAGTATCGCCCCGCCCTGGACCTGGAGCTGGTCGCCACCGGTGAGTATTGGCCCGGCAACCGGGCGGTGGAATTGGGCCTGGTGGACGCCATCCAGACCAGCGACGACCTGCTGCTTACCGAAAGTGAGCACTGGGACCTCTTGCAGCTCAAATATACCGCCAAGAAAAAGCCCATCGAGCGGCTGCTGGCGAGCCTGCAGGGGGCGCTGGCGGGGCGCCTGGCGGCCTGGGCCGGGCGCCTGACCCAGGTCCCTTGATGAGTCCGCGCAGCACCCGCAAAGAAAAACTTTTTTCTTGTCATCGCGGGCCCTTGGGGTTGCGCCGCGTGAAAAGGGCTTCTACTCCTGACCTTGCTGGCGCCCTCGCAACGAGCCAACGTCGCGGTGGGGAAGGCGCATCGAACCGTCATCGACTGGACCGTCGTCATAGTGCGGCTGGTGGCGCGCGGGCTCACGCGCCGCCGCTGGGTCCTCGTTGGGGACG
>JADNEJ010000202.1 GCA_016292295.1 Candidatus Thiodictyon intracellulare | reverse complement strand
GTGTCGCGGTCCATCGGGTGGAAGCGGCGCATCGGCAGTAGCACTCAGGCCATCGGGCGGCCATCAGCGTTGATCCCGACAGTGTACCGGACCCGCCGCCCCGACCGGACTACGAAGTCCGACAGGCTGCTAGCCTTGGATCGGGCGGCGCCGCTCCCAAATATCTTAAGGACACGCAATGCGCGCCGGCCCATCCGGGCAACCCGAGGTCCCCCCATGTCCAAACCCTTCCAGTTGGTCGCCCAGTTCGCCCCCGCCGGTGACCAGCCGGAGGCGATCCGCCGCCTGGTCGAGGGTCTCAACGACGGGGAGGCGGCCCAGACCCTGCTCGGCGTGACCGGCTCCGGCAAGACCTTCACCATCGCCAACGTCATTGCGCAGATCCAGCGCCCGGCTCTGATCCTGGCGCCGAACAAGACCCTCGCCGCCCAGCTCTATGGCGAGATGCGCGACTTCTTCCCGCACAATGCGGTGGAGTACTTTGTCTCTTATTACGACTATTACCAGCCTGAGGCCTATATCCCGGCCTCTGACACCTATATCGAGAAGGACTCATCGATCAACGAACACATCGAACAGATGCGCCTGTCGGCCACCAAGGCCTTGTTGGAGCGCCCGGATGTCATCATCGTCGCGAGCGTATCGAGCATTTACGGCCTGGGCGACCCGGATGCTTATCTCAAAATGGTCCTGCACCTGACGTGCGGCGACATCATCGACCAGCGCGCTCTGCTGCGGCGCCTCGCCGACCTACAATACCGCCGCAATGAGATCGAGCTTGCCCGCGGCACCTACCGAGTGCGTGGGGACGTGATCGACATACACCTGGCAGAGTCCGACGAGGAGGCGGTCCGGATCGAGCTGTTCGACGACGAGATCGAGGCCCTGTCGGTCTTCGACCCGCTCACCGGTGAGGTCCTGCGCAAGGTCCCGCGCTATACCGTTTTCCCCAAGACCCATTACGCCACCCCGCGCGAGACTATCCTCAATGCCGTGGACGAGATCAAGCTGGAGTTGAAGGACCGCTTGATCTTGCTACGCGACAACGACAAACTGGTCGAGGCGCAGCGTCTGGAACAGCGGACCATCTTCGACATAGAGATGATGATGGAGATAGGCTATTGCTCTGGGATCGAGAACTACAGCCGCTATCTCTCCAGCCGCAGCCCCGGCGAGCCGCCCCCGACCCTCTATGACTATCTGCCGGCGAACGCCATCGTGGTCATCGACGAGAGCCATGTCACGGTCCCCCAACTCGGCGGCATGTACCGCGGCGACCGCTCGCGCAAGGAGAACCTGGTCGACTACGGCTTCCGACTCCCCTCGGCCCTGGACAACCGCCCCATGCGCTTCGAGGAATTCCAGGCGCGCCAGCCCCAGACTATCTATGTCTCCGCCACCCCGCGCCAATATGAACTCGACCACTCCGGCGGGGCAGTGGTGGAGCAGGTGGTGCGCCCTACCGGCCTGGTCGACCCGGACCTGGAGGTCCGCCCGGCCCTGTCCCAGGTCGACGACCTGCTCTCCGAGATCACGCTGCGGGCCGCCGTTCATGAGCGGGTGCTGGTGACGACGCTCACCAAGCGTATGGCCGAGGACCTGACCGAGTATCTCAATGAGCACGGGGTCAAGGTCCGCTATCTGCATTCCGACATCGATATCGTTGAGCGGGTCGAGATCATTCGCGATCTGCGCCTGGGTGAATTCGATGTCCTGGTGGGAATCAACCTCCTGCGCGAGGGGCTCGACATGCCCGAGGTGTCGCTCGTCGCCATCCTCGATGCGGACAAGGAGGGCTTCCTGCGCTCTGAGGGATCGCTGATCCAGACCATCGGCCGCGCCGCCCGCAACATCAACGGCAAGGCCATCCTTTACGCCGACCGCATCACCGGCTCCATGGAGCGCGCCATCGGCGAGACCGAGCGGCGACGCACCAAACAGACCGCCTTCAACCTAGCCCACGACATCACCCCTCAGAGCATTCGCAAATCAGTCGCCAACATCCTGGAAGGTTCCACCCCCGGCGCCCCCAGCTCGGCCCGTGCCTATGCCCGGGTAGCCGAGGAGATCGCCGCACACGCCAACCTTACCCCGGTGCAGATGGCGAAAAAGATCAAGGCCCTGGAGAAGGAGATGTATGGCCATGCCAAGGACCTGGAGTTCGAGAAGGCGGCGGCGGTACGGGGCAAGATCAAGAAATTACAGGGGAAGGGGTTGGCGGTCTGAGGCCGCTTTGGGTCCGCAAATGAACATGAAATCGGATTATCGGCGACCCCGGGCTCGATACCTTCCCGGACGAGTGTCCTTGGGACCTGACCGAGATCCTGGATCTCAACTGGATGCCGCAATAGCCTGTTAGTGCGGCGTTGAGCGCTGAGTCTCGACTTTAGCCATTTTTGCAGTCTGGCGACGGCCCCGCGCGTGACGCCACGGCGGTGCCAACGCGTGCGCTGAGCAGGGGGTTGCGGCGGCCGCTCGTCGCGGCCAGGCGGCACC
>JADNEJ010000019.1 GCA_016292295.1 Candidatus Thiodictyon intracellulare | reverse complement strand
GTCGCGGTCCATCAGGTAGAAGCGGCGCATCGGCAGTAGCACTCCAGCCATCATGGTTTATCCAGGCAGTGTACCGGACCCGCCGCCCCGACGGGGTCCCGAAGTCCGATAGGCTGCTAGCGCCGCAGGAAGCCGGCGGTTAAGCTCTTGGCCGCGGTGACCTTAGTCACGACGCATTGGGCCCCGGTGCAGGCACCGCTGAAGGCGCTGAAGGTGTAGCCGGTCTTGGGCGTGGCGGTGCAGGTGCTGCTGCTGTCGTGCGGGATCGGGTTTGGGGCGCAGGTCACAACCACACAAGCTGTCTGGTTGGCGGCGGCGGTGATGGGGTAGGTGTTGAGGCGGAAGATCGCCGTGACACTTGTAGCCGCACGCAACGTCACACGACAATCCCTGCTGCCGGTACAGGCCCCGCTCCAGTTGGCGAAGGTTGCGTCAGTGGCCGGGCTGGCGGTCAGTGTGACCAAGGTGCCGCTCTCATAGGTCGCCGTGCAGAGGCCGCCGCAGGTGATCCCGGCCGAATTGCTGGTCACAGTGCCGCTGCCGCTCTTGTTGATTCGCAGGCTATAGTGCGGCAGGAGTACGCGCCTGATGATGTATGAATACACGCGGCTGGTGGGGCCGTAGCCATCGCTGTTGTAGCCGCGCACGCGTACCTTGAACGTCTTGTTCTCACCGTTGCCGGCCAGCAGTTGGAGCACCCCGGAGGAGCCGTCGTTCGCCGCGGCGCTCGGCTCCGGCGGAACGGCCGAGGTGGTGCTGCGCAGGGTGTAATAGATCCGCTCGGCATTGCTGGAGTCGACATTGACCGTCTGCGGGGACGTGGTCCAACGGCCTTGATCACACCGCCCAAGGCCGGCCAGACCATGTGAGTTTACGCGCGTAAGACCGTGTTCTGCAAGTGAGTGGCGACGCAGGTGCCGGGACTGAACAAGGTGGGCAGAATTATGATCAAGGCCTGGTCCAACTGCCGGTGGTCAGATTGACCGTGATGGCGCCGGCGCGGGTCGACTCATAGGCACCGCTGTCGCAGCCTGCACCCTGAGGCCGGGCGAAACCGCGCTGGTCGATGGCGGCCGGCTCACCGGTGCAGTCGATGGCGTCCAGCGCTGGGCTGGCGGGGTCCAGGGCCTGAGTCTGGCTGACTCCGTCGTGGTCGGCGAGGGGGTCCAACAGGAGGTCGGTGTCAGGCTGACTGGTGAGGGCGGTGAGACCGCAACTGTCGGTGCCGTCGGCCAGGTTGTAGCCATCGTCAATGAGGGTTCCGGCGCAATGCGCCGCGCCGGTGCTGCGGGCGAGCAGGCTGCGCCCGAGTCTGACCGGACCCGCGCCGGCATTGTGGATGGCACTGCCGAGGTCGCCTGCGGCGTTGTCCCCCAGTGTGACGTACTTCAGGGTGAGTGCGCCGCTGCCGCCATTCGCGAGCGCACCGCCGGAGGCGTTCGCACGGTTGCCCGAGAGGGTTGTTGTTGGTACGGGTGACGGACTTGGCGGCGGCGTTGTAGAGCGCACCGCCCGTGAGTGCGGCATTGCCGGCGAAGGTGACGGCGGTCAGCACCGGGGTGCCGTTCGCGCGCTTGCACAGGCCGCCGCTGCAGTCGTCGGGGGCCGCGGCCAGGGCCTGGCCGGCGGTGATGGTGAAGCCGTCCAGGATGGTGGTCTGCGCTACCCCCGCGGTGCTCACGACATGATAGGCGTTGAGGCCCTGGATGTCGGTCGCATCCACCGTCACGCCCTGGTTGTCGGCGAGGTCGTCCTGGGCGAGGTCGCCGCTCAGAATAGTGGGGTAGATGCGTGCATTGCGTTGCGTGCGGGTGTCCTCGGTGCCGGTGAAGCCGCCATAGAGGGCGCGGTCGGTGGTCAGACGGAAGCTGGCCATGGGGCTGTCCATATCGCCGCCTGCCGTGCTCCTGTCGGGATAGTAGACCCCGGCGGCAACCCATATCTCGCCGCACTTAGCGTTGCCCAGTGCGTCCTGAAGATAGGAGTAGGCGCTCGGCCAGTCGGCACCGTCGCCGGACTGTGCGGTGGCGGCCGCGTTGATCCGACAGAGACCCAGGTACCGGCCGGGGTCGAGCGGATAGGCGTCCTGGGCGTCGGGCACGCCGTCCCCATCGGGGTCGACCTGATCTCGGTTCGAGACGCTCGGACAGTTGTCCGTCGCATCCGGCCGGGAATCCTGGTCCGTATCCAGTTTAACCTCAAAGGAGCAGTAGGTGCCCGCCGCGGGCCGTTCCTAGCCCGCGGACGGGTATACGTTGAGGCGAAGTTCCGGCTATGCCGGGGCCGGCAAATCCGGCGGCGGGTGCAATTCGCGGCCGTGGAGGTATTTCACCAGGGCGCGGGAGAGCATGCGGTACCAGCGTTGGGCCTTAATCACAAATCCGCCCAAGGCCGGCCCA
Organism: Candidatus Thiodictyon intracellulare; assembly: GCA_016292295.1. Classification (GTDB taxonomy): domain Bacteria; phylum Pseudomonadota; class Gammaproteobacteria; order Chromatiales; family Chromatiaceae; genus Thiodictyon; species Thiodictyon intracellulare. The sequence goes on along the minus strand of JADNEJ010000019.1, from coordinate 98 downwards.
TGTGAGTTTACGCGCGCAAGACCTTGTTCTGCAAGGGAGCGGCGCAAGGGAGCGGCGACGCCGGGACTGAACAAGGTGGGCGGCATTATGATCAAGGC
>JADNEJ010000293.1 GCA_016292295.1 Candidatus Thiodictyon intracellulare | reverse complement strand
GCCGGATCGTCGCGTCCAGATGCCCCAACTCCGCCGCCAGCCGCTGCAATTCCTGAGTGACACAGTTGCGCCTGCCCGGCCAACTCGCCCCGTTGCGCCACCAATGCGCTCACTACGTGTAACTCCGCTATGAATCCAGCTCCTCGCTATCGGATGAGGGGGGAGATTCTCCAGCGGTTCGGCCAGGTCGGTCGGATCATGTACGGCTGCTACATAATGGCGCTCATCTGCCGCACCGGTCACCGCAGCGCTCAGATGCAACAAACGCTTGCCGCTCGCGGCTTCACCCTGGTTTACAGCGTGGCCGATGGCATGGCCGGGGCCGGCTGGATCAAGCGCGGATTGCCGGTGACGCAGTGCAAGGGCTGCTGACCATTCGGCGCAAGGCCGGCGCCCCACCGCGTGGTCGGGCGGATGCCCGCAGGGCGATCCGCCATGACGCCGACTGTGATGATGGCGCAACCGCTGCGCGTCCCGGCCCACGCGGGCCGCTACTTGGTCTCGGAACAATAGGCGCAGAAGGCGGCCTCAGTCCAGGCGAACCCCTTGTCCTTCGCCAACTCTCATGGCTGGACACACTTATTCTCGCGCGCACACTACGAATAGCCCGCCGAACCGATTGCACCCGTGCGCATCGCGGTCGGCACCGGGCATGCCTTGCGGGGGAGGCGCCTCGGTAACCCCCTTCGCGGGCGCTCCTGCATCTGCCGCCATGGCGCCGCCCGCCACAACCGCAAGCAGCGGCAGCAATTCAGTCCTCAAAGACCGATTTTTTTGACCCCCGGCTGGTGGGCTCTCGGGCCGCTTTGGTGCAGTCGTTGCGCGCCTTCCTGCCGGCGGACGCTGTGCTGAAGCGCGAGGAGCAGGTGCGGCCCTACGAGTGCGACGGGCTTGCGGTCTATCGTCAGCTCCCGCTGCTGGTGGTGTTGCCGCGCACCGTCGCTGAGGTTCAGCGGGTCTTACGTCTGTGCCACGAACGCCAGGTACCGATGATAGCCGGGGGGCCGGAACCGGGCTCTCGGGGGGCGCGCTGCCGGTCGGTGATGGGATTGTACTCAGTCTGTCCAGGTTGAATCGCATCTTGGCACTGGACCCGGTGGCGCGCACGGCGCGGGTGGAGCCGGGGGTGCGTAACCTGGCGATCACGCCGGCTGCGGCACCCCACGGACTCTATTATGCGTCGGACCCCTCGAACCAGATTGCCTGTACCATCGGGAGCAGTGTGGCGGAGAATGGCGGGGGCGTACCCTGCTTGAAGTACGAACTGACGGTCCAGAATGTGCTGGCGGTGAAGGTGGTGACCATGGCGGGGGAACTGATCGAGCTCGGCGCGGCGGTGCCGGACGCGCCGGGCTATGACCTGTTGGCCTTCTACATCGGCTCCGAAGGGATGCTGAGGGTAACGATGGCGCTGCTGCCGGTGCCCGAGCAGGCGCAGGCCCTGCTTGCCGCCTTTGATGACGCGGAGCGCGCCGGTCAGGCGGTGGGTAACATCATCGCGGCCGGCATCATCCCGGCTGGCCTTGAGATGATGGACGGACCGGCGATCCAGGCGGCAGAGGCCTTTGCCCACGCCGGGTACTCCACCGACGCCGCGACGATCCTGCTGTGCGAACTCGACGGTACCCTGGAGGAGGTGACCGAGTTGACACACCAGGTACGAGGGCTGCTGCTGGCGAGCGGGGCGACGCTGGTGCAGGTGTCGCGTGACGACGCCGAGCGCCTGCGTTTTTGGAAAGGGCGCAAATCCGCCTTCCCGGCGGTAGGGCGAATCGCCCCTGATTATTACTGCATGGGCGGCACCATCCCCCGCCGCAAGCTGCCGCAGGTGCTGCGCCGCACAGCGCAGTTGGCCGCAGAGTATCGCCTGCCGGTGGCCAACGTCTTCCACGCGGGGGACGGTAACCTGTATCCGCTGATCCTGTTTGATGCCAACCGGCCTGGTGAGTTGGAGCGCGTCGAGGCCCTGGGCGGGCGTATCCTGGAGCTGTGTGTGGAGGTGAGTGGTACCATCACGAGCGAGCACGGGGGTGGGGATCGAGAAGATCAACCAGATGTGCGTCCAGTTCAGCCCGGCGGAGCTGGCCCAGTTCCGTGCCGTGAAACAGGCCTTCGACCCACTGGGGCTGCTGAATCCAGGCAAAGGAGTACCGACCCCGCGACGCTGCTCGGAGTATCGGCAGTTACCGGGGAGGGCCGGGCAGCAAAGTGGCCCGGCCTCGTCGAACGCGGGGGTGGATAAAATGCCAAGTTGATGCGCGGCACTCCCGGGTGCTTGTTCGCGGGGACGCGGGCGCCTAGCAGCCTGTCGGACTTCGGAGCCCCGTCGGGGTGGCGGGTCCGGTACACTGTCCGGATCAACCCCGATGGCCGACCGATGGCCGACCGATGGCCGAAGTATTACTGCCGATGCGCCGCTTCCACCCGATGGACCGCGACACTGACTTGCCTCTGCCGCTGTCGGTGCAGGACTGGCTGTCCAAGGGCTACCTGGCACGCTACGTG
>JADNEJ010000441.1 GCA_016292295.1 Candidatus Thiodictyon intracellulare | reverse complement strand
GTGGAAGCGGCGCATCGGCAGTAGCACTCCGGCCATCAGGGTTGATCCCGACAGTATACCGGACTCGTCGCCCCGACAGGGCCTCGAAGTCCGATAGGCTGCTAGTCATCGCTACGCTGATAGGCGTCCGCCAACTGTTTTTGGATACTTGCCGGCACTGGCTCATAGCGGCTGAGTTCGATGCCATAGGTGCCTTCGCCGCCGGTCAGGGCCTTCAGGCGGGCGTCATAGTCGCTCAATTCCGCCAGCGGGACCTCGCCGTCGATGGTGATGCGGCCGCCGCTCTGGGACTCGCTGCCGCTGATGTGTCCGCGTCGTCCGGAGAGGTCGCCCGCCAGGTCGCCCATGCAGGAGTCCGGCGCGACCACGCGGATCTTGACGATCGGCTCCAGAATCACCGGCCGCGCCTTGTCGATGGCGTCGATGAAGGCCTTGCGTCCGGCGGTAGAGAAGGCGATGTCTTTGGAATCCACCGGGTGATACTTACCATCATAGACGGTCACGCGCACGTCCTGGAGCGGGTAGCCGGCGATGGCGCCGTCGACGAGTACCTGGCGCACGCCCTTTTCAATTGAGGGGATGAAGTTGCCGGGGATGACACCGCCCACGGTGGCGTCCTCGAACTCGAACCCCGCCCCGCGCGCCAAGGGCTCCACTCGCAAAAAGACTTCGCCGAACTGACCGGCGCCGCCGGTCTGCTTCTTGTGCCGATGGTGTCCATCGGCCTTGGCGGAGATGGTCTCGCGGTAGGGGATACTCGGCGGGCGGGTCTGCACATCCACATGGAACTGCTCGGAGAGCCGCCGCAGCAGGACCTTCAGATGCAGTTCGCCCAGGCCACGCATGATGGTCTCGTTGGTCGCGGCGTGGTGCTCGACGTGGAAGCAGGGGTCCTCGGACTGTAGCTTATGCAGGGCGTCGTTGAGTTTCTGTTCGTCACCGCGCTTAGCCGTGGTGATGGCGAGTCCGAACAGCGGCACCGGACACGCCATGGTAGTCAGGTGATGGTGGTCCTCGTCGTGTGAGTCGTGCAGTACTGCATCGAAGTGGATCTCGTCCACGCGGGCCACCGCCAGGATGTCCCCGGGGACGCCGTCCGCCACCTCGATCTGCTCGTTGCCGTTGAGTCGGAACAGGTGGTTGACCTTGAACGGCTTGCGGACATCGCCGATGAAGAGTTGGCTGTTCTGGCTGATGCGTCCCTGGTGGATGCGGAAGATGCCAAGCTTGCCGCGGAAGGGGTCGTTGATAATCTTGAACACGTGGGCCAGCGCGTGCTTGGTCGGGTCCGGGGCGACGGTGACCGGCTCCAGCGTGGCACCCCCACCCTTAAGGTAGATCGGAGGGTTGCCCTCCGACGGGTTGGGCATCAGGCGGACCAGGATTTCCAGCAGTTCCGAGATGCCGGCCCCAGTGGCGGCGGAGCAGTAACAGATCGGGATCAGATGGCCCTCGCGCAACGCCGTTTCAAAGGGGTCATGGAGTTGCTCCGGTGCCAGGTCCTGTCCCTGTTCCAGATAGACCTCCATCAGGGCCTCGTCGACTTCCACCACCTGGTCGATGATGTGCCCGTGGGCCTCTGCGACCGAGGAGAAGTCCGCATCCTCCCCCTGGGGCTGGAAAAAGCAGTCGATGACCCGGGAGCCGCCGTTCGCCGGCAGGTTGATGGGTAGGCACTCGGCGCCGAAGCTGTCGCGGATCTGGGTCGTGAGCAGGCCGAGGTCTGCGTCGGGGGCGTCGATCTGGTTGACGATGATGAGTCGGCACAGGTGCCGGTTGTCCAGCAGCTTCATGAACCGCTGGGTGATGGACTCGATCCCGGCCTGGGCATTGATGACCACGGCGGCGATCTCGACCGCCGGTAGCACCGAAATGCTGCGCCCCAGAAAATCCGGATAGCCGGGGGTGTCGATGATATTAATGTGCTTGCCGTTAGTGTCGAGGCTGGTGATGGCGGAATCCAGCGAGTGCTGCAGCTCCTTCTCCAGCGGGTCGAAGTCGCACACCGTCGTCCCTTTGGCGACGTTGCCCGGTGCGGGGATGGCGCCGGCGGCGGCGAGCAGGGCCTCGACCAGGGTGGTCTTGCCGCTGCCGGCGTGCCCGAGCAGGGCGATGTTGCGGACGTCCTCGGCGTTGTAATTAGACATCGGAGATCCTGTGTTGCGTGGTGGCTGGCATGACGGGGTGGCGCGGCTCGCGCAGAACGGCGCACCGCCTCCCGATCGGTCTCTTCAGAAACGTCAAATTATACCGTAACTCCCAAGCCGGACCGGCGGGGCCGTGCAGATTACGCCGGACCCGAGCGCCCGGCGTCAACCGGGGCGGCGGCGGGCGAAACGCCGACGAAGGATGAAACGCCGGGCAAAAAAAAGGCGGCCATTCGGCCGCCGAAGGACACACAGCTAGCTGCCTGTCGGACTTCGGGGCCCCGTCGGGGCGGCGGGTCCAGTACACTGTCTGAATCAGCCCCGATGGCCGCCCGATGGTCGGAGTGCTACTGCCGATGCGCCGCTTCTACCTGATGGACCGCGACACTAACTTG
>JADNEJ010000660.1 GCA_016292295.1 Candidatus Thiodictyon intracellulare | reverse complement strand
CTCACACGCTACCGGAACCGCGCTCGGAATTCATGCAGCCTTGCCGGAAGGACACAGAGGTCATGCGGGAGGGGCGCTGCCTCTTCGAGGACGCCCCAGGGCTCTTTGATCGAGAGCAGGACCGGGCCTTTATTTCTCTACGCGGATACCCAGTGGATCTGCGACCGCGCACGAGAGTTGAGCTATGGCAAGTGAGGCGCGGGCCGCCCCGGCCACGTGCCGCGATTGGTTCTTTGGTGACACAAGGGTCAGCATCGCTCGGGTTAGGCCCGCCGACCAAGGGTCACGGCCGCGCCCCGCCGTGCTCGCAGGACTCGGGGCAGCGCTGGTTAGTTGCAGAAAAATCTTTATAAAACAAATATTTTTGTGCGTGTTGTCGACTATTGCCCGATATTGCTGTCGGTTACGCCCAGACACCCGTTATCCCATTGTAATTGTTGTACTTCAGTCACCGAGTGATGCAGGCTCCCGAATGGATGGTATGAGAGTTGCTGCAAGACCAGTGACCGCCTCTTCTTGCCGAGGGCGGTCAGGAGAGTGGCCACCTAGCAGCCTGTCGGACTTCGCCGACCCGACGAGGCCCCGAAGTTCGACAGGCTGCTAGCCGAAAACCGTCTCTTTTTTGTCACAAAAGCCCGTCTAAGGGCCTCAGGCGGTGGCGCCGGTCGCTAAATCCGACAGGCTGCTAGAGTCTCCCTCAACCGGGCCGCCGGTCCCGCCGACCGGCGCCCGCATTAGAGTGATAAGGTTGGAGATAGACGCATGAACACACACAGCAGCCGGCATTTTGCCCTTCTGACGGACGTCGTGGGGAGTTTGTCCCTGGTCTCCACCAAATCTGATGCCAGGCACGAACCAGCGACCCGTCACGCCCGCGCGCCTGTGTACCTCAGTGCCCGCACAGATGCCCCTGCCCACGCCTGACTCCGGCGACTCGGCCCACCTGTCCGCAGCCATCGCCGCGGCGCCTCAAGATCAGGTCACCGGCCTGCTAGGTGCCCTGAGGCAGATGATCGTTGAGGCCGAACTCAACCACGCGGCCGTCAGTGGTCGTTTCAATCGGGTCATCAGCGCCTGAGTCGCGGGTTCTGCATTCGCGCTGGAGGTTTGCCGCGACACCATCGTCGGTGAGGTGTCCATCGCCGGTCAGCCCCGCGTGCGCTTCGTCATCGGTGACTTTCGGTGACGGCGATGCCGACGTGGCGGTGCAGCGGCCCGGTGCCGACTCCTGGTCCGTCAACTTGAGCGCCTTGCGGCACGCGACCGTCGGCATCGGTGCCCGAGTCCAGTTACGCCTGATCGAGACCGCGCACTGGGTGTGGACGGCGCGGCTTGCGGTCAGGTCAACTGGCTCGCGGAGGAACGCGATCATGGTGCGCACGGCGCACCCTACGGGTAGAGCGGGCCGCCGACACCTTGGCAATCGCCTCTCTGACCGCATCTAACCCTTGCCGGGCCATCACATATAGGAGTCTCCATGCCCCCCGCCCCCATCGCCCCCGCCCCCATCGATCGCACCCCGCCAGCCGCCGCCTGGCATGGCCGCCGCGGTGAACTGCTGGTCGCTATCCAGTTCGCCCTGTTCTTCGCCTTCGCCCTTGCGCCCCGTTGGAACCCCTGGCTGACGCCGGACCTGCTGGCCGTGACCGCGGCACCGCGCTTGGCCGTGCTGGTGGTCTGCACCCTGGCCGCGCTGGTCTTCGGCGGCCTGGGCTCCCACGCGCTGGGCTCCTACCTCACGCCGTTGCCCTATCCGGTAGACCACAGTCGGCTGGTGACCAGTGGGGTCTACGGCATCGTGCGCCACCCGCTCTACAGTGCCCTGCTGTTCGCTGCGCTGGGTTGGGTCTGCTACACCCTGAGCCTCAGCCACCTGGCTTTACTGGTGGTCGCCTTCCTATTCTTCGACTACAAGGCCGACAAGGAGGAAGGCTGGCTGAGTGAGCGCCACCCGCATTATCATTGGTATGCGGCTCGTGTCAAGAGATTTGTTCCATTCTTATATTAGTGGTTGGCAGCCAGATCAAGCCACGCCAACGCGGAAATCTTGCATCTTCTGTCGTCCCTTTGCCAAACGTAAGACCCCAAGCCGTGCCCGGCGTCTTCTCGCCGCTCGCCGGGCAGGTCTTACGCTTCTCATCACTACCGAGGTCTCTGTCCTGCTGCGCGATCAGTCCGGGGCTGTTGTCAGTGTGCGTCTGCGCCGCCCATATCCCATCCCTCCCTGCGATCCCAAGGCCGAGGAGCGCCAGCGGCGCCGGCTCAGGAACGGTCAGGGTCCCGAATAGGCCATCCTTATCATCGTTTATGTCGGCAGTAAAGAACAATTCATTGGTGCAACAGCCTTTTCCGTCGTTTCCGAACTTGAGTCCCCCAAATCCATCAATGGCGATGGGTTTGCCATTGGTATCATCGAGTTCCCCGCACAAGAGACCGGCCTTGATCATAATTCCGCCCACCTTGTTCAGTTCCTGCGTCGCCGCTCTCTTTCAGAACATGGTTTTGCGCGCGCAAACCCACATGGGCCGGCCGGCCTTGGGCGGAT
>JADNEJ010000514.1 GCA_016292295.1 Candidatus Thiodictyon intracellulare | reverse complement strand
CTCGATGATCGGCGCCATGAACGCCGCCGCGTGGGTATCAAGGCGCTGGCGCAACGTGACGGCCGAGGGAGCTTGGTCGACATCCAACGCCTCAGCGAAATACGGGTCGTACCGGAATGTCTCAATCGCTTCAAAGTCGCTCTTGCCCAAACGCAGCAGCCTGATGTAGCTAGTTAGGATCTTCACATGTGGTATGGCATCGCTCCGGGCCGGCGCCGCTGCGGTCGCATCTTTCGCCAGGTCGGTGTGCCGGCTAATCGCTATCCCGATCAGGCCTAATCCCGCGTGGGAAATAAAATCAGCCTCCGATTTCGCAATGATTAGTTGTCGCACCATGTCACCTGCGGAATGAGTCTCAGGAATGCGCCATTTTAACTCTATCTCGCTGAAATTCGAATAGATCAACGATTTCGAGGCTCATTCAGGTCACTGACTCAGGTTGTTCTTGATTCGTTACTTAACCCCCCCCGATTCCTGCGGCGCATCAGCCGCCCTTCAATTCAATGGTTCCGCTATGGCCGCGCGTACGACACCGCCCAACCTTGTCCACATTCTTTGGATCAAGCCGTCGCATTATGACGACGATGGCTATGTGATCCAGTGGTGGCGCTCCTCCCTGCCAGCCAACAGCCTGGCCACGGTCTACGGTATTGCCCTGGACTGCGCGCAGCGCCGCGTCCTGGGCTCCGACGTCGAGATCCGGGTGCGGGCGCTCGACGAGACCAACTGCCGGGTCGACCCCGCCCGCCTGGTGCGGGAACTTCAGGCCATCGGCGGTTCGGTTCTGGTTGGGATGGTCGGGGTGCAGAGCAACCAGTATCCTCGGGCGCTGGACCTGGCTCGCCGGTTCCATGCCCTGGGCGTGGCGGTGGTCATCGGCGGCTTCCATGTGAGCGGATGCCTGGCCATGTTGCAGGAGCGGCCTGTGGAGTTGCAGGAGGCCCTGGACGGCGGCATCACCCTGTTCGCCGGGGAGTTGGAAGGGCGCCTGGAGGTGCTGCTGCGTGACCTGATGGGGGAGGGGCTCAAGCCGCTCTACAACTACCTTGCGGACCTGCCGGACCTGACCGGCACGCCCACGCCCATCCTGCCCGCCGATCGGGTGCGCCTGACCATGGGCCAGCGGGCAAGCTTCGACGCTGGGCGCGGCTGTCCCTATCAGTGCAGTTTCTGCACCATCATCAACGTCCAGGGCCGCAAATCCCGGCATCGCGACGCCGACGACGTGGAGCGCCTGGTGCGCGCCAACTGGGCCCAGGGCATCACGAATTTCTTCATCACGGATGATAACTTCGCTCGCAACACCCAGTGGGAGGCGATCTTCGACCGGCTCATTGCGCTCCAGGGGCAAGGCATCGTCCTGCAACTCGTCATCCAGGCCGACACCCAGTCGCACCGCATCCCACATTTTATCGAGAAGGCGGGCAAGGCCGGCGTCACGCGCATCTTCATGGGTATGGAGAGTATCAACCCGGATGCACTCAAGAGCGCCCAGAAGGGCCAGAACAAGATCACCGACTATCGCGCCACGCTCCAGGCCTGGCACTGCGCCGGGGTCCTGACCTATGCCGGCTATATTTTAGGGTTCCCTAACGACACCCCGGAAAGCATTCGGCGCGATCTAGCGATCATCCAGCGCGAGTTGCCGGTCGATATCCTGGAGTTCTTCATCCTCACGCCGCTGCCCGGGTCCCTGGACCACCAGCGCCTGGTGGAGGCCGGCGCCCGGCTGGACCCGGACATGAACAACTACGATACCCAGCACGTCACTATGGACCACCCGCGCATGAGCGCGGACGAGTGGCGAGGCATCAACCGCGAGGCCTGGGACCTTTTCTATAGCCCCGCGCATGTGGCCACGGTGCTGCGCCGCGCCCGCGTCTGGGGCTACGATCCAAACCATATGATGAATAAGTTGTTCGCCTTTCACGCCCCGATCGTCTACGAGCGTCTCCACCCCTTGGAGGGCGGTCTGCTGCGCATCAAGCGCCGCCGCGAGCGGCGCCCGGGGCTGCCCATCGCGCACCCGGCGATCTTCTATCCCAAGCTCGCGCTGGAGTTCGTTCGCAAGTACGTGGGTGCTTATCTGTTGCTCCGGCGCTACCGGCGCATCCTGGCCCAGGTCCTGACAGAGCCGGCCGGCACCTATACGGACGCCGCCATGACACCCGTGGACGAGGCGGGCGACGCGCACCTGACGCTCTTTACCGCCACCGCGGCGGTCCGTGAGTCCGTGCAGAAGCGGCGTGTACGTCTGGCGGTCACGGGCAACGCCTAGCAGCCTGCCGGACTTCGGGGCTCCGTCGGGGCGGCGGGTCCGTTACACTGTCGGGATGAACTTCGATGGCCGCCCGATGGCCGGAGTGCTACTGTCGCTGCGCCGCTTTCACCCGATGGGCCGCAACACTGACTTGCTCCTGCCGCTGTCGGTGCAGGACTGGCTGTCCAAGGACCACCTAGCATGCTACGTGGTCGAGGCGGTGGAAGGCTTGAATCTGAGCGTGCTGGTGCAGGCGTATGGCGGCACTGGGAGGACGCCTTATCACCT
>JADNEJ010000571.1 GCA_016292295.1 Candidatus Thiodictyon intracellulare | reverse complement strand
CTCCGGCCATCGGGCGGCCATCGGGGTTGATCCAGACAGTGTACCGGACCCGCCGGACCCGCCGCCCCGACGACGGGGCCCCGAAGTTCGACAGGCTGCTAGGGCCGCAGTGGCCGCAATTGTGATCGAGGGCCAGCTTGCCGTCGCCGGGAATGGCCGATTGGGTGGCTTCGCGCGGCCGAAACTGGAACTGGCCTGAGGCGGAAAGTGAAGTGCAAGCCCGGGCAGGTCGATGGTGCTGCCTATCGCTGGTGCGTCCCTGTCGATGAGCCCACGCCGACCACGGTCCTGAAGGTCATCGCCGAGCTGCGCTGCCGGCCTTGATCACAAATCCCCCCAAGGCCGGCCGGTCCATGTGAGTTTTCTTGCGCAAGACAATGTTCTGAAAGGGAGCGGCGACGCAGGGACTGAACAAGGTGGGCGGAATTATGATCAAGGCTGCGCCGCGCGCCGGATCATGCGGCAGCCATTGATCGGGTGGTCCCGGGTATCCTGGCGCGGCTCTATCCCTGCACGCCCCGCGGGCCCGAGTGACTTGCGCCCACCCGGTGTGACCCGTGCGGCGGGAGTGCCTCGATCCGGCCTTGATCATTAGTCCGGCCAGATCCCGGCGACGACGGGTAGCCGGAATTATCATCAAGGCCCGTCGATACGGGTTTGCGCCGGTTGAGGCCACCGCCTGCGAAGCGCCTGCGAAGCCGTATTGAACTCAGGCCGCTGGGCGCTAACTGATCTTCGCAAAAAAACGCCCGCCGCACTGCTGCGGGCGCCTTGATCCCGTCAGTGAACGGCGATCGGTTGGGCGATCACTTCGCCGGCACGGCGGGCACGATCGTGCCCGCCTTCTTCAATTCCGCAATCTTGGCTACCATCTGCTTCTGAGCTTGCGTCTCAGTCAAGTACTGCACGATTTTTTCTTGGACCTCAGCGAAGGGAGCGGTCTGCGCTTCTGTTTTGCCCGTCGATTTGATGATGTGGTATCCAAATTGGGTCTCCACCACCTCACTCAGGTCTCCCGGCTTGAGCCCAAAGGCCGCGTCCTCGAATGGCTTGACCATCTGGCCCCGACTGAACTCACCCAGATCGCCACCCTGCTTGGCGCTGAGATCACCGGACTCCTGCTTGGCCACCTCGGCGAAATCGGCGCCTCCCTTCAGCTTTGCCAGGAGGTCATCCCCCTTTTTCTTGGCTGACTGCTTTTCCTCGTCAGTGGCCTTGGGTGCGACCCTGATGAGGATGTGGCTGGCATGGACGGAGTCCGGCTTCTTGAACTTGTCGAGATTCTCGTCATAAAAGGACTTCGCCTGCTCGGCGGTGACGGCAGTTCCCGCGGCAGATTGCTTCTCGATGTACACGCCGATCACGACATCGCGCCGCAGAAGGTCTTTCAGCTCTTGCTCCGTGATCCCGTTTTTCTTGAGCGCCTTGGTAAACTCTTCCGGGGTGGGGAACTGCGCCTTCACCTCGTCGAACTTGGCCTCGACCTTTTTGTCGAGGTCGGGAACCTCCTCCTTCTTGGCAGCTTGATACAGCAACTCCTCCGCGATCATCTGTTCTTGGGCGGCCTCTTCCATCTTTTTCGTCTGATTGGCATCGGCCGGCGCCTGCATGTGGTTCAGGGCCAGAAGCGCCTGGGTGGCGCGGTCCAGCTCGGCACGGGTAATGGCCACACCGTTGACCGTCACGACGACCGCCGTGGGCTGGGCGGCAGGGGCCGCCGCTTCGGTCGCAGCCGGGGCTCCTTCCGCAGGGGCGGCGTCGGCAGCGGCGAGTTCGGCGCCATACAGGGCCGCCGTCAAGGCGGTGATGGAAAAAAACCCAGTTCTTATAAGCATGTAGGCAGTCTGTTCGGTGAGTCAAAATTGAAGAGACAACAATACCAATTTTCCGGAACGTCGGAAACCCGGATTTGGTTCTTGGGCATGCCCGTCTGCAAAATCCAGTTAATCCTGCTTAATTTCTGCTGCTTACTCGATCATCAGCCGGGTACCGGGAATTGCGCCGCGCGTAACTAGTACCTCGCGATGGAATCGCTCGGACCACTTCTGGCTAGGCTGCCAGCGGCTTGCCCTGGTATGCCCAGCGCAAAGGCTTAGCCATCGTCTCATTTTGAAGTAGTCGATGAATTTGTTGATCTTATCGCATAGATCTTCTGCCGAAATAAAATTTCCTCGTCGAATAACTTTAGGGGCCACGATCGAGAGCCAAATTTCAATCTGATTCAGCCATGAACAGTGTTTAGGCGTGAAATGAAAGGCAATGCGATGCGTGGGATCGCAAAGAAACGCTTGGCGCGCTTGGCGCGTCGCCATGGACTCGATAATTCCACACTTGCCTTTGACGCTGAGGTCACCGTTAAAGCCGATGGCATCCGCGGACCTTGATCATATACTCAGCTAATGCAAAATTTTCGGTTTCCTCACCGACCAGTTATTTCAAAATTCTCCGTCAGCAAGGAGCGCAAGTCGCCCTGGTGCTCACCCGGGTTGCTGAAGAAGTCTGCGCAGACTTTGCGAAACCCGTCAAATGATTCGTAATACTTGTTATACAGAATTTTTTT
>JADNEJ010000077.1 GCA_016292295.1 Candidatus Thiodictyon intracellulare | reverse complement strand
TGCTCTTTGCGCCGCTGTTCACCGCGCCGATCTGGCGCCATGTGCAGGTCTTGGTGACCGACACGCTGCTGGCCCAAGGTCCGCGCACGGTGGCCATGACCCTGCGGGTCATGCGGCTGGCGCACGAGCCCCGGTTTGAGTGTGACCACCGGGTCCTGAGTCGGGGGCGCTGGTCGAGGGTGCAGAGGTCGCAGGTCCTGCTGGGACTGCTGATGGCGCTATTGCCGCCCGGCTGGCCGATCCTGGTGGTGGTGGATGAGACCCTGGAGCGGCGCAAGGGCGCGCGCGTTGCCGCTAAGGTGATGTACCGCGATGCGGTATGCTCGAGCAACAGTCGCGTGGTGACCTGTCTGGGCCTGCAATGAGTCTGCATGGCGTTGATCGTCCCCTTGCCCTGGAGCCGCCGGCCCTGGGCGTTGCCGTTCCTGACCTTGCTGGCGCCCTCGCAACGGGCCAATGTCGCGGCGGTGCAAGCGCGTCGGACCGTCATCGACTGGACCGTCGTCATGGTGCGGCTGGTGGCACGCGGGCGGCCTTGATCATAATTCCGCCCACCTTGTTCAGTCCCGGCGTCGCCGCCCCCATGCAGAACATGGTCTTGCGCGCGCAAACCCACATGGGCTGGCCGGCCTTGGGCGGATTTGTGATCAAGGCCCCACGCCGGCGTTGCTGGCGCTGTTTTCCATCGTCTGCTTGATGGTGCATCGGCTGCGTGACCACTGGGCGTCCTTGCCGCGCTCGACCGCCTGGTACCTCAAGCCGCAGGCCACTTTTTCCGACTGCCTGGCGCTCGTGTGCCTACCATTTGGGCCGAGGGGAGTTACCAAATCCGCCCAAGGCCGGCCGGCCCATGTGGGTTTGCGCGCGCAAGACCATGTTCTGCAAGGAAGCAGCAACGTCGGGACTGAACAAGGTGAGCGGAATTATGATCAAGGCCTCGGGACGGGTCGGGCGCTGCGAGTTCGAGTATAAGCGCCACGGCACCCATACCCTGATTGCCGGGTTCAGCGTCGCGACCGGCAAGGTGACTCGGCAACTCTGCCAGACGCGAACCGAAGACGATTTCGCGCGTTTCCTATCCCCCATTTTTGCTGCGTGCCCGGCGGAGTCGCAGTTGCACCTCGTCAGGGACAATCTCAATACCCATTCCTCAGAATCCGTCGTGCGTTTAGTCGCGGATGTCATCCGCTTTAACGGTGACCTCGGCGTCAAAAGCAAGTGTGGAATTCTCGAGTCCATGGCGACGCGCCAAGCGTTTTTTTGCGATCCCACGCATCGCATCGTCTTTCATTTCACGCCTAAACACTGTTCATGGCTGAATTAGATTGAAATTTGGTTCTCGATCTTGGCCCGCACAATTATTCGACGAGGAAATTTTCTTTCGGTCGAAGATCTATACGATAAGATCAAAAAATTCATCGACTACTTCAATGAGACGATGACCAAGCCTTTCCGCTGGACATGCCATGGGAAGCCGCTGGCAGCTTAGCCGTAAGTAGTCTGAGCGATTCCATCGCGAGGTATTAGTTCACGGATTCAGGAAATACTCCTTCAGCGGAGTATAGATATTTTCAAATTTTACAAATTAATTGTTGTTCAGAAACAGAAAGTTACATTGACTTCGGCTTTAGGGCCATGGCGGGAAAAATTATTTTTTGTAGTTTAATCTGTGATATTATAAATTAAAACAGCGCATTAGGGCTAATTTTATGGCATTGGGTTGCAACCAGAATCGATTGCGGGGGCGCCATCGAGGCGGTCGCCGGCCCCGGCGGTTCTGCTGCGGCCGACCGGGCGGGCGTCGGCGCCCTCGGGCGGCTAACGGCCCTGAACGCTTGTCTGTCACCCTGGAACATGAAGGCCTTGTGGGAGCGGCCGGCGGCAGCGCTGCGGCGCCGCCGCGAACGCCGACGCCGCGTTCTCGTGCGGCCCGCCGCGGCGCAAGTCGCTCCCACAGGGTCGCTGCGCGACGTGCATGGGTGACCCCAACCCACGGGTGCGGACTTGGTCCAGCTGCGGCGATAGCGGATAGCCACGCGGTTTGGGGTATCATTTCGGGTTGGTGGTGACGATCGGCACCCTGGGGCCGCACTTGGGTGCCTTGTCGGCGCGCCGGTTGCTGAACTCTTAGAGGCTTCTCCTCGGCATTATGTAGCAAACGCATATGGCTATTTATTCAGTGACTTGGCTACGATTTTCCGATTCTGAGCCAGGCCCGGCAGCCGGGTTTCTCACCGAAATTTGGGAGATCCCGGCGCCCACCCGCCCACATCGCACTGAGTTGCCGCCAGATTCTGCGTAATCAATTGATTCGATAATTATGTGCAGTTGCTGCATAATGCCGAATATTTAGCTGAAAAGACGCTTGTCAGGGGCCGGCCACATCCGCCAACCAATAGTGTGGATCCAACGCGCGCATAGCACGGCGGCGAGCGGACCGCACTGCATCCGTCGCAGGGATCAGAGACCAGCTAATTTGACATACAAGCGACGATGTTGCGCTCGGTGACGCGCGTGACACGGCGCAGAGGGTATTCGTACCCGTCCAGAAAGCGGGTGTCGCGCACCTC
>JADNEJ010000506.1 GCA_016292295.1 Candidatus Thiodictyon intracellulare | reverse complement strand
AGGGAGCGGCGACGCCGGGACTGAACAAGGTGGGCGGAATTATGATCAAGGCCCCATCGCGGTCTTCGCGGACGGATACTCTCCTAAATCATCCGCGCCTTCGTAGGACGTTGCAACGATACGATGCCGCGGCCACCGGTTACACTGCAGCCCCGTCGGGCAAGGATCGCCACCCGCATGACTCACAGCATCGACACCTTCCTCGCAGCCCACCAGGCCATCGTAGCAGGGGCTCACATGATCCTGTGAAGCACCAACGACAAGCAGTATTTTCCGCAAGATTGGTTTGCCGACCGGGTCGGCTTGCTCGGTTTGAGCTTGCACCCCCAGGGCCGCAACAGCTACCCGGATTTCTGGGTCGGTGACGACGCGCGACCGCCCCGCGAGGGCTACGAGATCAAGTCGCTTGCCTTCTTCAGAACAGGGACGCCTGAAACGGCAACTCTGCCGGCCGTGGCGCAACGCTGCGAGGACGATCGTCCTGGTCGGCAAAGAGCCTCTGCGAAATCACCGCGCATCGGTCCAACGCCCCCTCGAAGACCGTCAACACGTCGGCCGATCGGGGCCCGGCGCACAGTTCCACCAGCGCCTGACTATAGACGACGATTCGGACATCGTTCAGTGACAGGCGCCGCCCGGTGCCGTTGAAGCGCCGTACCTTCGCCCCCGCTGCGGCCGCCGCAGACTTCATCGCAATTTCCTCCGCGAGGAGGGGTCGCCGATCAGCCGCAGCCTTTCGGCACACCATCAATACGTCGAGATCGATGGGCGATTTGGCCGCGAGCTTGGGTATGGCCACGGACATCTCCGCCTTGACAGGCTGGGTCTGGAGCAGCTTGAAACCGGCCTCCAGGACCGCCGCTGCCACCGAGGTCCAGCCGTCGTCGCGTGAATAGTGGCAGGAGAACACCAGCAGCCCTCATCCTTCAACACCCAGTGGCATTCGGCGAAGATCCCCTGAAGCTTCCCCGCGAAACGTATCGACTCCGTATCCTGTACCTCGCCAGGGTAGCGGGTCGTGTCGCGCACGGCGTGTCCACTCTCCCCAAACCAGAGCCGCTGCCAGATGTGAAAGAAGTCCGCCAACTCCGAATAATGAACGTTGTCGTAGAAAGGCGGATCGGTCACCAACGCATCCACCGTTCGGTCCGGGATATCGGTGGCGGCCGAGTCCCCGCAGGAGAGATAGACCGCGCCCGCCGGCAGGCCGCCGATTGCCCGCGACAGCAGCCCGATGCCGAGTAGTTGGCGATCGTTGAAGAACTGGTCCCAGCGCGTGTAGCCGTAGTTGAGGACCTGGCGGGTGTTGTAGCCGGCCTTGCGGCCTTGATCGCCACCCGCGGGCTCGGCAGTGCCAGTTCGCGCAGCCGGGCGCCGGCCGCCGCGTAAGAGTCCTCGTCCTGCGGGGGTTGCCTGGAGATATTCCTTGTTGCCGTCCGCGCACAGGACCAGCTTGGGCTTGGCATAGAGCCGATGACGGAGCGACTCCCCGCAGGCGCGGGCGGTCTTTGCGATGGCGAAGCGGCCCCCGCAGTCGGCTTGGGCGCCGGCGGCCGGACCGGCGTGAAAATCGAACCCCTTCCGACAGGCCGGGCAGGTGGCCCGGGTCTGGTTGAAGTCCGCGGCGAAGATGCCGCCGCAGCGGGGACAGACCAATTGAACGGTGAGAAATTTCTTCACATAGGCATGCTTGACGAAGACCCGAGAGGAAAAGAGATCGACCGCCGCACCGCAATCCGGGCAATCGAGTTGCTTGACTCAGAACCAATATGAGGATCTCGCAGGAGGCCCCGGCACTGTCACGGCTGATATGGAGCGTCCGGATCTCCGGACCCACGGTCGCTTCCAACTCGGCGAACAAGGCCATGAGCCGGGTCCGGTCGATGGGCGCCAGGGCCGCGCGCCAGGCGACCGGGTTGATGTCCCGGCCGATGACGGCCGATGACGGTACACCCCAGCTTGTGCGCCTCCCTGACCGTGGTCCCGCTGCCCATGAAAAGGTCGAAGATCACCGGTCCCGGGAGTTTCACCGCGCTCGCGTAGAGGTCCATCACCGCCGTCCCCGTAGGCGTAGCACAGCCGAGAATCACTGCCCGGAACACACTGCCGAGGCGTTGCGCTAACTACTTGTGGGTATGGTAGACTGGTCGCCAGACCTCCTTGCGCCAGCTCTCAACCTCCGCAATTTCGCTCAGGTGCTCGAAGGGAAAGCCATCCTCGATGGCCCGCGCGGTGGGGCCGCTCAGCACGGGACCGCCGTAGGACTCGCCTAGCTCCGCGATCATCATGCCCGCGAGGTCAGAAAGGGCTGCCGCGACCTGATGTGGGTCCTTCTCCACCAGCCGCCGCAGCGACGGCGGGACCCGCCCGGCGACCATCAGCAACTCATCGAGCGGAACGGTCAAGGCGTCCGCCAGCCGCTCGATCAGTGCGTCCGAGGGCGGGGTGCTGCCGGACTCTACCCGCGACAGGTGGGCGGGATCGACGCCGCAGCGAGTGGACGCTGGTCTGCCTGGCAGGGAACCTGAAACAGATGGCCATATTACGTCTGCAGTAAGGGGAACACCGCGGAAAACTGCGTTTCTAGCCGA
>JADNEJ010000459.1 GCA_016292295.1 Candidatus Thiodictyon intracellulare | reverse complement strand
AGCGCGTGCTCGCGCAACTGGCCGCGACTGCCTGAGCGGCAGTGCGCGGCATGCCCGGCCGCCGCGCCGGGGCCGCGTAGTGGACCAGACAGATTGGTTCCATGGTCCTGGCCAGGGCCCGCCGTGCGGACCCTGGTCCCCCAATTGCCGGTTGCGGCTGGCACGATGATCGGGGCCGCTTAAAATAGCCAAAGTCGATGTCAAGTCACTGAATAAATAGCCATGTGCGTTTGCTAGATAATGCCGTGCATTCCCAAGTGGCGCGTCACTGCCATTAGGGTAAGCCGCATTCGCGGACCGCGTTCTCTCCAACTGGAGTTCAAGGCTTCAGCCTTGGCGCCCCTCCAAGGCTGAAGCCTTGGATTCCAGGAGTTGATGCGACGCGACGCTTAACTTAAGGGCGGTGTCGCGGCGTGGGGGAACGAGAATGGCCCCAACTGGCGGCGTAGCACTCCCAGGCGCCGAGACTATGCAAGAATTCTCCGAGCGCCTTCGGCACCCCGTCCGGCTGAAGCTTTGACCTCCAGTGCGGGATTGATAAACTTTTAAATTAATGTGTTACAGTGACAGTGTGGCCGGGACCCGGTGAGAGCAGCTTCAGCCGCGACACGACCCCGCACAAGTTGCCGAGTATTCTGGGTCACAAAGGGCTCGATGCGTCGCTGTAGACGGCCTGGCCGCCGCGCCCCTATGATGGTCGCGCAGTACCGCTTCCTGCCGCGTGAACGCGCTGGCCTGGCCATGGGGTGACCTGAGTGCTCCCTGAAGCCTTGTGACCTGTGGCGCCTCGTCGCAACCGAACCGGCTAGAGCATGGAGCGCCCCCGGGCCTGGGTTGTGGATGCAAGGCGGGGCAGTTTCGGTTAGGGTTCCCCTAAGCCCCCCGCCGCGCACACCTGGTCACCGCCCATGCATGAGCTCTCCATCTGTCAATCCCTGCTCAATCAGGTGGAGGGGATCGCGCGGCAGTACGGCGCCCGGGCGGTGGGGCGCGTCCTGCTCCAGGTCGGGCCGCTGTCCGGGCTGGAGCCGGCCTTGCTCCAGAGCGCCTGGCCCCTGGTGGCGGCGGGGACCATCGCCGAGACGGCCGAGCTGGTGATCGAGGCGGCGGCGATTCGGGTGCGCTGTCTCGACTGCGATGCGGAGTCGACAGCCACGGCCAATCGCCTCCTGTGCGGGGCCTGCGGCGGTTACCACACCCGGCTTCTCAGCGGCGACGAGCTGCTGCTCGCCCGGCTGGAGCTGAGCATCCCGGATGCGGACAGCGCCCAGGCAAAGGATGTGTCCGCAACTGAATCCACTCGCGAGGCATCGGAGACGACCCATGTGTGACACCTGCGGCTGCAACATCACCCCCGGCAATGAGCACCTGATCCGGGGGGACGGCAAGCTCGCCCGCACCGCGGACGGGTGGGCGGCCGTGACCGTGCTCCAGGGACTGCTGACGGAAAATAACCACCAGGCCGCTCACAACCGGGAGTACTTCGACCAGCACGGCGTGCTGACGCTGAACCTGATGTCCTCCCCGGGGGCGGGCAAGACGAGCCTCCTGGAGGCGACCATCGACGCCCTGGGCGGGCGGCTCAAGATCGCCGTGATCGAGGGCGATCTGGAGACCCAGAACGATGCCGTGCGCATCCGCGCCAAGGGCGTGCCGGCGGTTCAGATCGCCACCGGGAGCGCCTGCCACCTAGATGCCCACATGGTCCACGAGGCGCTGCACGGCCTTGATCTCGAAGGCCTCGACATCCTGTTCATCGAGAACGTGGGTAACCTGGTGTGCCCGGCGAGCTTTGACTTGGGCCAGCACCGCAACGTTGCCCTGATCTCGGTCCCCGAGGGCGACGACAAACCGGCCAAGTATCCGGTGATGTTCCTGGCGGCGGACCTGGTGCTGTGCACCAAGTCCGACCTGCTGCCGCTGCTGCCCGAGTTCGACCCGCGGCGGGCCGAGGGCTATCTGCGCAATCTCGCAAGCTCAGCGCCCTTCCAGACTCTCTCCACTCGCGGCGCCGGCCAGTTGCGGCCCTGGCTTGCGTGGCTGGAGGTCGAACTGGCGGCGCGGCGGCAGGTCGGCCGTACCACCAGGCCGGCGATCCAGTCCGATGGGTCACGGCTGCACACGGCAGGCGGGCCGGCTGCGAGTTCGGTGGGCGAGCATGGACATGTTCATCATCATCACGGGGATGGGCATGTTCATGATCACGGACACGATCATGAACACGGGCACCTTCAGGGCTGAGGCCCGAGTGGCGTTGACCACGGAGCTGATCGGCGGCTGGCGGTCCGCAGAGCCGACCCTACGGCGTTTGACCACCCTCTCGCCCAGGTGTTAAAAGTCGCCGGTTCTGATTCGGCATTGTGCCGTCGAACCCATACTCAGAAGCAGTCTTGGACGCAGCGGGTGGAGGCCGATCAGGGCGCCACCCAGGTGCGCACGGTCGGCCGCGTGAGCTGTCAGCCAAGTACCTTGCGATGGAATTGCTCGGACCACTTCCGGCTAGGCCGCCAGCGGCTTGCCTTGGTATGTCCAGCGGAAAGGCTTAGCCATCGTCTCATTGAAGTAGTCGATGAATTTGTTGATCTTATCGCATAGATCTT
>JADNEJ010000125.1 GCA_016292295.1 Candidatus Thiodictyon intracellulare | reverse complement strand
TCGCCAGCGGCTTAACATCAACGGTGCGATCAATGTTCAGTCGCTGAGCGCAGAGATCCTATTTGATAAGACCATCGACGCCGTGTTCACGATCGCCTTGTTTAAATAGCTTGAGCAAGCGAACCCAACAGCCCCATCCATCCTCGTTATTTGTGATAACGCTCGTTACTACAAGTCCTGAAGTTTCCGAGTTCTGAAACCCGCGCAGGGCCAAACACTTAGGGCCGGGAGTTTTCGTAGGGGTTTGCGTGGATCTCCGTAAACCCCTCGAAAATCCCCCCACCGCTACCCCCCGCCCTTCCGGCGCCCCCCCTCTGGAAAAGCCGGAAATTCCAGTATAAGTCGAAAGCAGTTAGACGAAAGCAGTTGTCGCGTATCTGACGACATCGCGAATCCAACTAGAGCTAGTTCCGTCCATTTTCGTCCTATTGTCAAAATCTTAATTTAATTGAGCGCTTCTGGAAATTCTTCAAACGCCAAGTGCTTTACAATCAATATTACGACACGTTTGAAAAGTTTCGAGGTGCCTGCAAGAAGTTCTTCGGTGAACTTGATGCATTTGCCCCGCAACTCCGAACGCTTCTCGCTGAGAATCTCCAAATTATCGGGAATAAAAAGCCGAAAATTGCTATCGCTTAGATATATCACGATGCAACGACGGATCACACGTTCGTGTTCCTGACGAATAACTTTACTCTACCGGCGCTCACCATTGCGGAACTTTACCGCTGCCGCTGGCAAATGGAACTGTTTTTCAAATGGATCAAGCAACACTTGCGCATCAAGGCGTTTCTCGGCACCTCCGAGAATGCGGTGAAATCGCAAATCTGGATATCTATCTCTACCTACATATTGGTGGCGATTTTGAAAAAGCGAATGAATATTGACGCCAACCTCTACACTTTGCTACAGGTCCCTTTGCTACAGGTCCTGAGCCTGACTTTATTCGAACGCACCCCGATAAATCAGTTAGTTACTGATCAGGATTCCGATCCCGCGGACACCCTACAGCATAACCAGTTGACTTTATTCGGCTAAACGTTGGGACACTAGTGATGCAATCCCATGTTTAATCGGCTGCGAGAGGACATCGCGAGCGTTTTCGAGCGCGACCCCGCGGCGCGGACCCGCTTTGAAGTCCTGACCACCTACCCCGGGCCGCATGCGGTGCTGGCCCACAGGCTGACCCATTGGTTATGGATGCGCAACCTGAAGTGGCTGGCGCGGGTGCTGTCGAACGTGGCCCGCCTTTTCACCGGCATCGAGATCCACCCCGGGGCGCAGATCGGGCGGCGTCTGTTCATCGACCATGGAATGGGCGTGGTGATCGGGGAGACCGCCGTCATCGGCGACGACTGCACTCTCTACCACGGCGTAACCCTGGGCGGCACCAGTTGGCAGAAGGGCAAGCGCCACCCGAGTCTGGGTCGCGACGTGGTGGTGGGGGCAGGGGCCAAGGTGCTGGGGCCCATCGTCATCGGTGACGGGGCACGGATCGGCTCCAACGCGGTGGTGGTCAAGAGCGTGCCCCCGGGAGCGACCGTGGTGGGTATCCCCGGCCGCGTGATCGAGTGCGAGCGCGATGCCGACCGGCGCCGCCGCGCCGACACCGCGGCGCGGATCGGCTTCGATGCCTATGGGGCGACCCTGGATGCCCCGGACCCGGTGGCCAACGCCATCAACCGCATGCTCGACCACATCCACTACATGGACCAGCGCCTGGAGGCAGTGTCCCGAGCCCTGGAGGCGCAGGGCATCATGGGGCACTTCGACCACGACGCGGACCTGGATGCGGTCGTGATCGACTCCCCGGCGGCGATGGCAGAGGGCGGTCTGATTCCTGATCCATCGGCCTCATGCCAAGAGCCCGCGGAGTAACTGAGGCATTAATTGATCAACGCGCTTGGGTAAAGTACCATAGTCTCGTAAACCCCTACTTGGAAAGGCGTTGAGCATGCGAGGGTCCACATGAGATTGACCACGAAAGGGCGCTACGCGGTGACCGCGATGCTGGATTTGGCCCTCAACCAGGGCAAGGGACCGACCGCCCTCGCTGATATTGCTCAACGCCAGGGGATCTCGCTGTCCTATCTGGAGCAACTGTTCGCCAAACTACGTCGCCGCGCCCTAGTCACCAGCGTACGCGGTCCCGGCGGCGGCTACAACTTGGGGCGCGCGGCCGGCGATATCCCAGTGGGCGAGGTCATCGCCGCGGTGGACGAAACCGTAGACATGACCCGCTGCGGCGGAGCGGGCGATTGCCTGGATGGGCGCCCCTGTCTGACCCACGAACTGTGGTGTGACCTGAGTGATCGCATTCAGGATTATTTGACAGGTATCACCCTCCAGCACCTCGTCGAGCGGCGCGAAAGAATGGGTTTGCGCGGGGTTGGCTGCACCAGCGTCGACATCAAGCTGGACCTGGTCCCAAGCGGGTCGGCCACGGCCCACATCTGACCCCTCGCTGCCCTAGCAGCCTGTCGGACTTAGCGACCGGCTCCACCGTCTGAGGCCCTTGGACGGGCTTTTGTGGCAAAAAAGAGACTATTTTCGGCTAGAAACGCAGTTTTCCGCGGTGTTCTCCTGACTGCAGACGTAATAC
>JADNEJ010000278.1 GCA_016292295.1 Candidatus Thiodictyon intracellulare | reverse complement strand
GGCTGTGCCCCGGGGTCCCCGGGCGCCGACCGGGCGGTGCGCCGGTGAGCCTGCGTCGCGAGCCCTGGCAGCGCCGCCCTGGCAGCGCCGCCACGGCCGGCTCATCGGCGCCGCCGGGGGTGTATCCGCCACATCCGCTACGTCCCCTGACACCGCGGGAACATCAGCCTCGCCAGCGGGTGCTTCCTGACCGCCATTTCCCTCCCACGGCAACCGCATACTCGGTGGCCGCGAACTGCTGGAGGGGGTTTGCCCAAGCCGCTCGCGCCGCTTTCAGATCCGCTAGCGCCTTGCCCAACAACGCTCGCGCCTGCGCGGGCGTGAGCGTCTCTAGATCGGCGTCGTCGCATTGTCTGAGGTCGTGATCGCTCAGGTGCATGGTAGTGGCGTAGCGGCGCCTGCCAGTTTTCTATTAGTAGCTTGTACAATATTCTTGCGCGTCAGTAGAGCTATATCGCGTAAGCTTACGATAGTCAACGATGACTAAGAACAGGGGGGCTAAACGGCTACCCCGCCGCCGGGTTTGCCGGCCCCGGCATAGCCGGAACTTCGCCTCAGCGTGTACCCGGCCGCGGGCCAGGAACAGCTCGCGGCGGGCACCTACTGCTCCTTTTAGGTTCATCCGCGTGGCGCCGAGGTCCTCCGTCGGGCGGTGCAGTGCGCGTTGGACCTCCAGGGAGGCATTGAGGCGCACCAGGACGGATGCCCAGTCCTCTTGCGCCACGTGCGCTTGCATAGCGACGTTGAGCGCGCCGATCTGCATGCGGGCGAGTGGCTCGGCATCCGGTGCCTCGGGCACTGACTGGCCGGCGCGGTGCCGTTCTCACCACCCCTGCACCTGGGCGAGACGCCGCTCGACTTCGGGAAAGGCGATAACGACCTGGCCATGCTGGATAGCGATTCGCAGGGCCTCCAGCTCGCTGCCGATGACAGCGACGGCCGGGAGGCCAGCCCTCTTGGACGCTTCGGTCTCTTCGATCCACCGCCGGCGGGCGACGTCGAGGTCGCCGGTCCTCCGCAGCGCAATCGCCCAGTTACCGCTGATCCAAGCCAGGTCCGACCAAGCCTACCCGGCGCGCTCGCCCCCCGACTCGGCAGCGGCGCTCGCTTGGCTGGCGGCCTGCTCGTAGAAGGTCAGGCCGGCATCGAGAGACGGCCGGCGTTACTCAACGCATCGGCGAGGTAGCAGAGGCAGCACCAGCGTGGTGCGCTCTCCGGGGCCAGGTCGGCGGCGCTCTGAAGGTGCGGGCTCACTGCCTGGAGTAGAATCGGGTCCGCGATACCGGTGACCTGTGACCAACCCTACCCGCACGAGATGGCTCAGTTGTGGCTCTCGGTTCGATTCAATCGAGCCCCGCGACGGTGGGGCATTGCGCACGCACGATTCGCAGATGCGACGGGCTGGCTTTGGGCCTGAGTTGAGTGACCGCTGGCGTCACGGAAGTCTCCTCCACTGCCCGGATCTGAGTCTGCCGTCGTCCGCCGCTCGCCCTCCAAACGCCGCGCACCAGCCCAACTGACCCAGGCTGATTGGCCAGCGCGATGACCCACAGTAGCTGCCGCGCATCCGGGCTCGAGTCCTCGATCAACTGCCCGATGAAGCGGTTCAGCACGTCGTCCAGATAGGCGAGATCCGCGGCGGCCCCCGGCTGCATGGCGAAGAGCCCGGGCAGCCGGTCGAAGCCGTTGGACTCTTCGAGTGCCGCCAGCGCGGCCAGGAGCCGGGGGCGCAGTGCCGGGGCGGCTGCCAGCCGGGCGAGCCGGTCCATTAGCAAAGGGTGGAAGCGGCTGGAATGGAACAGGCGCCGGGCGAGGCGACGTTCCTCGGGATCGGGGTCGAAGACCATCCGGCCCAGGGTCGGCTGCTCGCGCAGTTACAGGGCCGCCTCGGCGGCGAGCATGGGGCCAAGCCGGACGGACATTGCCTCGTCTTGCGTCAGCGCGGCGAGCGGCCGGCGGCTGGTGATGAGGATGCGAGAGGAGGCGCCGACCAGCCCTGAGGCGAGCGCCTGGAGACACCGGTCCCAGGCGGGGTCCTGGCAGGCCCAGGCGGGGTTGGTCGGATCGGCACCGAGCTCCGACCTGGGCTTGAGATTAGTCTCGAAGTTGTCCAGCACCAGCAGGATTGCCTCGTCCCGTAGTGCGCTGACCAGGTTTTGGATGAGCCGCGCGATCCGCTCGGCGCCGATGAACCCGGGCTCTGGGTTGCGGTGGACGGCATCGGCCGGGTGGGCCTTGACGTGGTCATAGCAGCGGCCGAGCTCACAGCGCAGTTTCAGATCGATGTCGCGCAGCCAGGCGTCGAATGGGAGCGAGCTGGGCTTGGCCTGGTAGCTCAGGACCCAGTCGAACTACTGTTCCCACAAGTCCAGCGCCTCGGTCGCGAGTGCGGTCTTGCCCATGCCGCCCAGGCCGATGATGACCGCGACCGGGAAGGTCTCTGCGTCCGGGCCTGTTGCAATGAAGTCCGCACCGAGCCGGGCCAGCTCCCAGGTGCGGTCGACGAAGTGGGGGTGAGCCGCGGTGGTCAGCTCGGCGATCGTGTCCTTCCGGCAAGGCTGCATGAATTCCGAGCGCGGTTCCGGTAGCGTGAGAGCCCCGCGTCC
>JADNEJ010000454.1 GCA_016292295.1 Candidatus Thiodictyon intracellulare | reverse complement strand
TGCACTTCCAAGGGTATGAAAGTTCCGAGGTCCTGCCAACCCCTTCGACGCTTATGACCGACTCCCACGCTTTGTCTTGGGCGGATTTATGATCAAGGCCCGCGTTTCCTTCCCCTCCCGCGGGTTCCCCGCGCCCTGATCGCCCTGCCGCTCTGGACTGCGCTGATCCTGGCGCCGGGCAGCGGCCATGCCTCGTTCGCGCGCGTGGCCGGCATCACCTTCAATACGGCCAACGCGATCAGCAGCGCCATCATCGTCAGCGGGGGCTACGTCACCCCCTGAGGGATCGCCCTGCACAGCGGGACCTCGCCGTCCTGGACCGTTCCTGACTCACTCGGCACCCGCTTCCAGGTCCCGACCTTTCAGTCCAATTACAGCGCTGCTGCGCCCACCACCGGCCTGCCCGGCAGCACGGTCACCCTGGGTCATAACGCGAACTTTCCCCAAACCTCAACCAACCCGTGCGACATCATCCGACTGGGCTGGACCGACGGCCAGGGTATCGCCAACCAGAGCGGCTACGACCTGGCCATCTTCGAGGCTGCCACCAGCGAGGCACTGGGTGTGCACCTCTATGAGGACGGCGCGGGGTGGAAGAACTGGCGCTACACGCCTTACCAGAACCTCTATGACACGACCAGCGACGCCACCGCGACCCTGATCGACTTCAGCGCTTTTGGGGTCGTGACCAACGCCGTCGTCACCGCGATCGAGATCTGCAACCTGCAGATCACGGGGTGGGTAGACGAACTGATCGCGGGCGAACTGGGCCAAGGCACTCTCTAATTTCAATGGCTCCACCCTCTACCGCCCCAGCCGCTTCAGTACCAGCCAAGACACCTGGGTCCCATTCGAGCCCACCAAGTTCGACCCGGACATCCAGTACGTCGTCGGTCTGCACGACCTCATGGCCGGGAGCGGCGACACGATCCCCGCCGGGTCCTTCACCCTACCCTTGAGACCGCTATTCGTCCCGGCGACCCAGGAGGCAGCTCCCGTACCCTCTCTGCTTGTTCTATTGGTGCCGTTTCTCGTCTGGACCTGGTGGCAGGCTTATGAACGGCGGTCTGCCACCTGCGCTGGTCGTTCAGCAACAGCAGCTTGAGGCATTACCGCAAAAGTCGCGCAGCGACGCTGTGAGAACGGCCTGCGGCCGCGACGAGGCCTCGCAAAGGTGCCGGAGCGTCGCAGGTTACCGCTGCGTCGCGTCGCGGCTGAAGCTGCCCTATTCGGGACCCGCCGGCCACACCCGCGCCAGCAGCGCGATCAGGTCCGCATCCTGGCGAGCGGCGAGTGCCGCCGCCAAGCGTTGGCGCAGGCGCTCGTTGCCACGATAGGCGGTCAGGTCGCGCAGCACGCGCTCGCCGATACGGTGTTCCCCGTCGGCGACCAGGGACAGCAGCCAGTCGAAGGCGGCCCCGCTGCGGTGCAGGGCCGCGCCCTTGAACAGGACCTGCACGGACGCGCCCTTGTAGGGCGCGGTGTCCCAGCGGGTCCGCAACTCGGTGAGCGCCGCCGGGAGCCTGGACTCGCCCAGGGCCAGGACCGCCAGTTCGCGCGGCGTCGGGTTGCCCCAGTTCAGAAAGGTCCCGACGAAGGCGGCGCAGGGGGGGCCGCCTCCAGGCGCAGCAAGGCGAGCAGACAGGCGCCGGTGACCTTGGGCTCCGGGTCGCCGGACTAGGCCTTGGTGCGCAGGACGGACTCCGCGGCGATCGGTTCGCAGCAGGCGATGGCGTCCATCACCCCGGCCCGCACCCGGGGCTCCGGGTTCGCCAAGAGGCTGGTGAGTTCGGGCAGAGCGCGGACATAGGCGGCCGCGGCCAGATCCATGGCGCAGGTCACGCGGCAGTCGAGCGCGGTATCCTGGCTGCCGCCTCAGGCGGGTTCGAGTTGGCGCAGGCGGATGCCGACCAGGAAGAACTCGACATGGGCACAGCCCAGGGCGACCAGGGCGCGGGCGATGGCGCCCTTGGCGGTACACTGGGGGCCCTGGGTGTAAGGCCCATCCGCGAGTCGGCGGAAGGCGGCGATCAGGTCCGGTTCCAGTGGGTAGAGGATCCCGTCGCCCGCATACCCCGTCGCCGCGGCCACCAGGCGGTAGTTGTGGTCGGCCAGGGCCGGGCGCAGGGCCTCGAGGGTCGCACCGCCGCCCGCCACGGCCACCCGCAGCCCGGCCAGGCGTTCGGTCAGGCGGTTAGCGGCGTCGATCCGGCGTTGCGCCATAGCTGCATCAGTGGTCAGTATGATGCAAGCCAGAAGGCGGCGATCAGGTCCGGTTCCAGTGGGTAGAGGAGCCCGTCGCGCGCATACTCCGCCGCCGCGGCCACCAGGCGGTAGTTGTGGTCAGCCAGGGCCGGGCGCAGAGCCTCGAGGGTCGCCCCGCCGCCCGCCACGGCCACCCGCAGCCCGGCCAGGCGTTCGGTCAGGCAGTTATCGGCGTCGATCCGGCGTTTCGCCATGGCTGCATCAGTGGTCAGTATGATGCAAGCCTGCGCCGAGGTCTCCTGCCTCCGCGCCGCCCATCGCCACCAGCTACTCGCAGCTAGCAGCTAGCTGCCTGTCGGACTTAGCGACCGGCGCCACCGCCTGAGGCCCTTGGACGGGCTTTTA
>JADNEJ010000031.1 GCA_016292295.1 Candidatus Thiodictyon intracellulare | reverse complement strand
ACTTCTATGTCCGCCGCCCCGACGGCACCACCGCCGCTGAACGCTTCTTCGGGCGAGCCCACCCGGCGCTGTTTGACCAAGTGCTGGCGTACGTCGACCTGCCGCTGCCAGCGCAACGCCGACGACCGCGGCTAGTCAGTTTGCCTGCTCTGACGCTGGTGGTGGCGTGACGGACGTGGGCGGAGTTATGATCAAGGCCGAAGCAGCGCATCGGCAGTAGCACTCCGGCCATCGGGCGGCCATCGGGATTTATCCAGACAGTATACAAAAATCCGCCAAAGGCCGGCCGGTCCATGTGGGTTTGCGCGCGCAATACCATGTTCTGCAAGGGAGCGAAGACGCCGGAACTGAATAACATGGGCGGAATTATGATCAAGGCCGCCGGCGCCTGTTGCCCATCTTGCTCAACGTACGCAGCGAGATCGACATCAACAATCTACCGACAAGATCCCCTTTGGACGACGCCGAGCGGCTCTTTATTCACGAATCCGAGCAATTGCTGGCAATCGAGGTCCTGGTGCTCTATACCGCCCCCATCACCCTGAAATACGGTGGCACCAGCGTCAGCGAACTGGATATGGACGAGGCCCTGCCCATCATCAAACTCCAGCAGCGCGATGGCGAACGCCATGAGACATGGCTGGCTGGCGATGCGCGAGCTGCTGGCCAAGCGGATCGACCTGGCGACCTTCGCCGAGGACAAGCTGATCGACCGGCTGATCGAATACAGCGGCGGTCATCCACGCGAGCTACTGCAGCTCTTGCGCATGGCGTGCGAGCTGACTGAATCCGACCGCATCGAGGCCCCGACGGTCGAGCGGTCCATCGACAAGCTGGCCACCGATTTCCGCTATTGGCTCCAGCCCGAGGACGACAAGCTGCTCGCGGAAGTGGACGCCAAGAAGGGCGCCCACGTCAGTAACAACGAGCGTACCCGCAATCTGTTCTGGCGCTTGGGACCTTGCTCATAATTCCGCCCACCTTGTTCAGTCCCGGCGTCGCCGCTCCCTTGCAGAACATGGCTTTGCGCGCGCAAACCCACATGGGCCGGCCGGCCTTGGGCGGATTTGTGATCAAAGCCGTGTTTACCTATGCCACCGCCACATTGTTCGTCGTCGGCAAGCGCTCGGTTGAGATCGTGCGGCAGGTGCTCGGCGAAACCTTCAACGGCTGGTTAATGAGCGACGGCTTCTGGGCCTATCGCGATCTGGATCACCGGCTGCGCTGCCTGGCCTATCTCATCCGCAAAGCCCAGGCGCTGGAAGATGGCTTGGAACCGGCGGCCCAACGCTTTGGCACCGACCTCCTGACGGTGATCACGACGGTCATGGCCGCTGTTTACGACGCCCGCGGCGCCCCACCCCTGCCGGGGCGTTGCATGCACGGCAGGCGCCGATGCTCAATGCCCTGCTGGATGAGTGCCTGCGTCAGGTCAATGCGCCGCATGAGAAGATGCGCGCGCTGGCGCGCGAATTGCTCAACGACTGGGACACCTTCTGGGTGGTATTCGACCATCCGGAGCTGCCGTTGACCAACAACGAGGCCGAGCGTCCCCTGCGCCACTGGGTTATCGCCTGCCGCATCGGCATGGGAACCCGCACCGCGCAGGACACCCGCGCCTTCGCCCACTTGGCTAGCATCATCGAGAATTTGTGGAGCACTATGCCGTCAAAATCTAATTCGCAAATTTAATTCTAAACTCAGATCCGAATGAATCTATTATTCGATGGATTACGCAAGCTGGCCTTGATCATAAATCCGCCTAAGGCCGGCTGACCCATATGGGTTTGCGTGTGCAAAACCATATTCTGCAAGAGAGCGGCGCCGCCGGGACTGAACAAGGTGGATTGAATTATGATTAAGGCCGCGCAAGCTAATGCAGTCATACTCACGCAATCTAGAGATTGAATCAATTCGTATTTCATTTTACACCAAAAAATTTCAATCAGATTCAATTCTGGCGAGAATCGCGGAAAAAGTACAGTGCCAACCCGCGCTTTTCCAAATATTCCCTGCGTTCCTTAATTACATTGCTCACATGAATCGGCGTTTTATCCAGTACTATAACTACTGACTCAGTGAGTAGACTACAAAAATCATCCATAATATCAATCAGCATCAAACTGGTCATCGGACCGATTTTTTCATAAGCGTTCACCGTTTTCGCCTTCGGATTCAAGAAGGCGAGAGCATTAATCCGGATAGAATGCGAAGCAGGAATAATGAGAGGTCTAGCCCGGCCGATTTCCCGTCAGACATAATGGATATAAGGCTGCAAACTGAATCCTGACGCATCGAAATAGACGAGATCAAATTTACCGTCTTTGGCAAGACCATTGAGCTCTGCAAGATCACTCACGCCTCGCTTACGTTCCTCTTCAGCTTGGCTGCCTTTATGATTTTTTATTTTTATTTTCAATTGGTTAATATTCTTCTTTATGATTCGACGATATGTTGCTCGACTTTGGCCATTTTAGGCGACCCCGATCATCGTGCCAGCCGCGCCCGACAATCGGGGGGCCAGGGTCCGCACGGCGGACCCTGGAGGACCATGGAGACAATCCGTCTGGTCCGCTACGCGGCCTCGGCGCGGCGGCCGGGCATGCCGCGCGC
>JADNEJ010000468.1 GCA_016292295.1 Candidatus Thiodictyon intracellulare | reverse complement strand
GCTCAAGCTCCTGGTCTACGACGGCCAGGGCTTCTGGCTGTGTCAGAAGCGCCTGCCGGAAGGCCGTTTTCGGCACTGGCCGAGCGGACCGCCGGGGCAGGTGCTGGCTCCCCAGGAACTGTCGGTATTAGTGGCGTCGCTTGTTAATGTCGGGTGCGCTCTGATCGTTCAGAAAGTCGCGCCGGTCTTGGGTGTGCACTCCCAGCCCGCGCGGGCGGAACGCCCTCGCTCCTTTGTCATTTGAATTCCAACCTGATCCCCGTCCCCTTCAGGAATTCCGCCTCCTGTTCTAATTCGAGGACGTTGAGCGGATGCTGACTTAGCCACCCGTCCGGGAAGACCAGCGACAGGCTGTCGCCTTCGACCTGTAGGACCGGTCTGGGTCTGTTGTTGGGCGAGCGTCCGCGGTGCAGCAGTACGGCGATGCGCAGGATGACACACAGGCGCTTGGTGCAGTCGCGGACGCCGGGAGGTAGGGCGGCGAAGTCTTGGGTGGGGAACTTGCGGCGGTGCCCCAGCACCAGGGCGGCCAGGATCGTCTGTTCCTGACGGGTGAAGCCGGCCAGGTCGGCGTTGCGCAACAGGTAGGCGCCGTGCCGGCGGTATTGGCTGTGGGCGACCATGAGGCCGATCTCGTGCAGGCGGGCGGCCCAGGCGAGCATCCGCGGGTAGAGGGTGTCGCCCAGGCACCAGGGTGCGCCGACCTGGCGGTAGAGGCTGAGCGCGGTCGCCTGGACGCGGCGCCCATGGGCCTCGTCGACCTGGTACTGGCGCGACAGGGTGAGCATGGTGCGCTCGCGTACGTCCTTGTGGTGATGGCGGCCCATCATCTCGTAGACCAGGCCCTCGCGCAGCGCATAGTCCGAGACCTGCATGTGCGCGATGTTCAAGGTCTGGAAAACGGCGCACAGGACGGCTACCCCGCCGGCGAAGACCGGCTTGCGCTCGTCGGGGAGTCCCTTGAGATCGAGCGAGGAGACGCGCCCGGCGCCGATCAGGGCGTCGCGTAGGCGCTTGAGCGCGGCAGCGGAGATGCCGTCCTCGCTCCAGTCCTCCGCCTGCACGACGGCGGCGATCGCCTTGATGGTGCCGGAGCTGCCCACCGCCGTCTGCCAACCCGAGTGCCGGAAAGTCTCGCGGATCGGGCGCAGCTCGATGGCGCCGGCGAGTTGCGCCTTTTCCATCGTCTTGGTCGAGACCTTGCCGTCGGCGAAATGGCTCAAGCTCATGTTGACGCAGCCCATGTGCAGGCTCTCGCGCAACTGGGCGGTGAAGTCCTGGCCGACGATGAGCTCGGTGCTGCCGCCGCCGATGTCGACTACCAGACGGCGTTCGGGGCCGGCGGCCAGCCCATGGGCTACACCCAGATAGATCAGCCGCGCCTCTTCGCGCCCGGCGATGATATCGATGGGGTGACCCAGGGCCGCCTCGGCGCGCTCGACGAACTCGGTCGCCGGGCGCATCTGGCGTAGCGTGTTGGTGCCGACCGCCTGTACGCTGCCCAAGGGGAATTCACGCAGGCGCTGGCCGAAACGCCCCAGGCAGGCGAGTGCGCGTTCCGCCACCTCGGGCAGGAGGCGCCGGTCTTCCGTCAGGCCCTCGCCCAGACGCACCGGTTCTTTCAGCCGGTCGACGATCTGCATGTGGCCGTCGGCGATGCGGGCGACGATCATGTGGAAGCTGTTGGAGCCCAGGTCGACGGCTGCCACTGTCTCGTGCGCTAAGCCGGTCGTGGGCGGGGGTGGTGCTTCGGGCATGGAGCAGTCCAGCGGGGGCTTTCGGGATTTGTAGTTATGGTATCAGGAGGGGCCGGGGGGCTGTCGCGCCGCGCTGCCCGGGCGTGTCGGCACGGGCTCGATTCAGGAAAGAGATTTTGAGTATTAGAAAGATTTAGTTGTCAAGTTGGAGGTTTTGAGTTAGATAATTAAAGTTGTGTTGTACGCATGTTCCGAGGTAACGGAAATGTTGGATCATGAAGGCCGCTTTGGCGATGAGACGATCGAGGCCGCGTCTCCTCCCATGCACGCGGATGACCCCCGGGGCTCAGCCCCCAATCTGGCGATTCGTCGCCGCATTGAGCGGATGCGCGAACTCAAGAGTCTGCGTGAACTCTTGGACGACCCCG
This sequence comes from Candidatus Thiodictyon intracellulare, assembly GCA_016292295.1. Classification (GTDB taxonomy): domain Bacteria; phylum Pseudomonadota; class Gammaproteobacteria; order Chromatiales; family Chromatiaceae; genus Thiodictyon; species Thiodictyon intracellulare. The sequence goes on along the minus strand of JADNEJ010000468.1, from coordinate 490 downwards.
ATTTCGATGACCTGACCTGACAATGCGGTGGTCACTAGCACCCCACGATGGAAATCCTAATGCCATATCTGAGAGTATTTTGTAAACTAATATTTTTTCAGGATTCTACTGATTCCCTGCGATGCCCTTACTGCGTGCTGTCGCCGGCCCTGTAACCGATCGTGAGCGTCGACAACTGAAGACGCTTGAGCGACAACCGACCTGTCCGCAGCAAATTGCGATGCGCGCATGGATTATCTTGTTGGCGAGTCAAGACGTCGGCGTGCGGGCGACGGCCGACGAACTCGGTATCGGTCGATCTACTGTCTAAGCTGGCCTTGATCATAAATCCGCCCAAGGCCGGCCGGCCCATGTGGGTTTTCGCGCATAAGACCGTGTTCTGCAAGGGAGCTGCGACGCAGAGACTGAACAAGTTGGGCGGAATTATGATCAAGGCCGTCCAAGCTTGGCGGCGGCGGTGGACGGAGCACTCCGACGCCAGCGTCGCGGA
>JADNEJ010000041.1 GCA_016292295.1 Candidatus Thiodictyon intracellulare | reverse complement strand
GGTCAGGGCGGCGTCGATCCGGGCCGCGAAGGCCGGTGGTCGGCCGCGCGGATGGCGGACCGGCGCGTCATACGCCCGTTGCGCGGCGCGCGGCGCGCGGCGCGTCTACCAGCATCTGGGCAGCCACCATCGCCGCATTAGCCTGTCTGACCTGCCGATCCAGGTGCAGACTGGTCCCATTGGACACTTCACTGGGTTAGTTTGCACTTCCAAGGGTATGAAAGTTGCGAGGTCCCGCCAACCCCTTCGACGCTTGTGACCGACTTCCACGCTTGGCCTTGGGCGGATTTATGATCAAGGCCGCTGCTCGTTCGTGTTGCCGCGGCCTGGATCACAAATCCGCTCAAGGCCGGCCGGCCCATGTGAGTTCTCGCGCGCAAGACAATGTTCTTAAAGGGGTCGGAGACACCGGGACTGAACAAAGTGGGCGGAATTATGATCAAGGCCGGGTGCCGCTGCACCTGCAGGGGCGCACCAGCTATCCGGACTTCTGAGTCGATGATGACACCAGAGCCCCCGCCGAGGGCTACGGGATCAAGTCCATGGCCTTGATGAACGGCAGGCCCGCACGCAAGGACTATGACTCCAGCAGCACCAATTCGGCAGAGCCCAAGGACGACTGTGACTGCTTCCTGATCTTCTTCCTCTATACCGGCAGCGGAGGCAAACCGCGGTCGATCCAGTCGCTCTGCATCGCCCACCATGACCTGATCAATGCCGACCAGCAGGGCGTCGCGGCGTACGTCGAGGAAAGGATCGAGGGCTTCGGTTCTTACGGGGATGGCGCCATTCGCAGCCGCAAGCAGTACCGTTTTCCTTCGCCCTTCACCCTGGACCCGACCGGCCTCTGGCGCTGCCGGCTGATTCTGCCGGCCGAATGGGCGCCGGCCGACGCTCGATTGGTTCAGGTGGAAACCCTGGAACGCAGCATCGCCTACACCAGGCTCGACGCCTACTCCATTGACTTATAAGTAAATACTCGGCCGACGAAGCACGCCGCCCCGCGCCTTGATGCAGGCCAGGTGCGGCGGTTTCAGGTGTTTGAACATCGCTGATCGGCGCCGATCCATTGCTGACAATCCGCGTGTTCCGGGCGTATTGGATCGTGTAGACGGCCGCGCCCCGGTCTCAGGACCGGGCGGAACGGGCGGCGGCGCGGCGGGCGAGCTTGTCGAGCACGCCGTTGACGTAGCGGTGGCCCTCGTGGGCACCCAGGAGCTTGGTCAGTTCGACCGCCTCGTTGATAGCGACACCGGCCGGAATCGCGGGGGAGAAGAGGATCTCGTAGGCGCCGATGCGCAGGATGGCCAGTTCCACCGGGTCGACCTGGGTGAGGGGGCGGTCGAGCACACCGTCAAGTGCGGCGTCGAGCGCGGCGACCTCGGCGGGCACGCCCTTCATCAGGCCGTCGAAGAGTTCCAGGTTGAACTTGAAGCGGTTTTTTGGATCGACAACGGCGTCTTCCTCGGCCCCGCAGAGCGAATTGGTCAGGGCGTCCAGCCACTCCGGATCATTGATCATGTGTGCGCGGATGGTGGCCGGGTCCTCCCGGGTCAGGTGCCACTGATAGAGGGCTAGCGCGGCGTAGCGCCGGGCCTGGGTACGGGGGCTGACTACAACCCTGTCGCTGCTGAGTTTGGCCATGGTGGCCTCAGCCCAACTGCCGCAGCAGGTCGACCATCTCCAGAGCCGACAGGGCGGCCTCCGCGCCCTTGTTGCCGGCCTTGGTGCCGGCGCGCTCGATGGCCTGCTCAATGCTATCGACGGTGAGGACCCCGAAGGCGACCGGCAGGCCGTACTTGAGGCTCACTTGCGCCATGCCCTTGACGCACTCGCTCGCCACATATTCAAAATGCGGGGTGCCGCCGCGGATCACCGCGCCCAGAGCGATGATGGCGTCATAGCCGCCCCGCTTGGCGATACGCTCAATGGCCACCGGCATCTCGAAGGCCCCGGGGACCCGCACGATGGTGAGGTCCGACTCCGCCACTCCGTGGCGCAGCAGCGCATCCAGCGCGCCTTTCTCCAGGTTCTCGACGATAAAGGCATTCCAACGCGACACCACCAGACAGAAACGGGCCTGGTCGGCGCGCAGGACGCCCTCGATGGTCTTAATGGTCATAGTCCGTGACTCCCGAAGAGCGCTGACAGTGTCTATTATCACCGCGAAGAGGATTTAGCCGCCAATAAACGCAAATGGTCCGGTGACTGAAGGCGACTCAGTGCCACACCGAAAGTGCAAACCCCGGCACGGCCAGGATACGCCTAAGAACTCGACTTTGGCTATTTTTGCAGTCGGGCGACGGCCCCGCGCGGGACGCCACGGCGGTGCCGACGCGTGCGCTGAGCAGGGGGTTGCGGCGGCTGCTCGCCGCGGCCAGGCGGCACCCGCCAGTGGCCGTGGCACGCGGGGACACGCAAGGGAAGGCAGGCGGAGCCTCAACAGTGTATGTTCCGAAGTCGACCAAAACACCGGACGTACTCAGGATGCCCCTCCTGCCAGCTTCGATTGTACCAACTCTGCTGCCCTTTGCGCCGCTGTTTACCGCGCCGACCTGGTGCCATGTGCAGGTCTTGGTGACCGGCACGCTGCTGGCCCAAGGCCCGCGCACGGT
>JADNEJ010000408.1 GCA_016292295.1 Candidatus Thiodictyon intracellulare | reverse complement strand
TGATCACAAATCCGCCCAAGGCCGGCCGGCCCATGTGGGTTTGCGCGCGCAAGATTATGTTCTGCAAGGGAACGGCGACACCGAGACTGAACAAGGTGGGTGGAATTATGATCAAGGCTGTGCTGACGGCTTAGTCCCCATCCGCCGCTCGGTCGCGAAATTGCAGCGAGGCGAGCCGCGCATAGAGCCCGCCCTGGCCCATCAGGTCCTCGTGGGTGCCGCTCGCGACCAGGCGCCCGTGCTCCAGCACCAGGATGCGGTCGACCTTGCGCACCGTGGCCAGGCGGTGGGCGATGACGATACTGGTGCGGCCTTTCATCAATTCCTCCAGGGCGAGTTGGACCAGCCGCTCGCTCTCGGCGTCCAGGGCGCTGGTCGCCTCGTCCAGCAGCAGCAGGGGTGGGTCGCGCAGGATGGCTCGGGCGATGGCGATGCGCTGGCGCTGACCGCCCGACAACTGTACCCCGCGCTCGCCCAGGAAGGTATCGAACCCGTGCGGCAGGCGGTCCAGGAACTCGGTGGCGTGGGCGGCCTGCGCGGCAGCGCGCACCTGGGCGTCCGTCACTCCGGTCAGGCCGTAGCGGATGTTCTCCCAGGCATCGGCGCCGAAGATCACCGGGTCCTGCGGGACCGTGGCGATGTGGCCGCGCAGTTGCCGGGGGTCCAGGTCGCGCAGGTCGATGCCATCGAAGCGAATGACGCCCTGTCGCTGATCGTAGAAACGTAGCAGCAGTTGAAACAGAGTCGTCTTACCGGCACCCGAGGGGCCGACCAGTGCGACCTTCTCGCCCGGCGCAATCACGAGCGCCAGGTCACTGAGCACCGGGATGTCGGGATGGGCGGGGTAGGCAAAGCCCACGTCCTGGAATTGGATCTGCCCGCGGACCGGCTCCGGCAGGGGCAGTGGGTGCGCGGGCGAGCTGATCAGGGTTTGCGTGGCGAGCAGTCCCATCAGTCGCTCGCTGGCCCCGGCCCCGCGCAGCAGTTCGCCGACGATCTCGCTCAGGTTACCCACGGAACTGGCCACCAACACCGCATAGAAGAGAAAGGCGGATAGCTCCCCGTCGGTGAGGCGCCCCGCCAGCACCTCGCGGCCCCCGACCCACAGGACCATGCCGATGGCGCCGAAGGTCAGGGCCGTGGCGATGGCACTCAGGGCGGCGCTCAGGCGGGCGCGACGCCGTGCGGTCTCGAAGGCGGCCTCCACCCGCTCCCCGTAGCGCGCCCGGTCGATCGCCTCGTGGCAAAAGGACTGGACGGTGCGGATGGCGTGCAGCACCTCGTCCACATAGGCGCCGACATCGGCGATGCGGTCCTGGCTCGCGCGCGCTAGGCGCCGCAGCCGGTAGCCGATCAGCCACAGCGGCAGGACCACAAGCGGCACGCCCAGCAGCACCAGACCGGTCAAGTGGGGGCTGGTCCTGGCCAACATGAAGAGGCCCCCGAGTACCAGCAGAGAGGTGCGCAGGGCCATCGCCAGGGTCGAGCCCACCACCGTCTGGAGCAGAGTGGTGTCCGAGGTCAGACGCGAGATGATCTCACCGGTGCGGGTGGTCTCGAAGAAGCCCAGGTCCAGGCCCAGGACCCGTGTGAAGACTGCCGTGCGCACGTCGGCGATGACCCGCTCACCGATCCAGGCGAGCAGATAGGAGCGCATCAGGATGGCGCCGGCCATCGCCAAGACCACCACCAGGAACAGCAAGAGCGAGCGGTTGAGTGCGACCTCCGACCCGGTCTTGAGCCCGGAGTCGACCAGCTTCCGGATCACCTGGCCGAAAGCCAGCACCGCGGCGGCCGCGACCATCAAGGCCAGGGAGGCGAGCAGTGCGCGCCCCAGGTAGGGCCGCACGAATCCGAGCAGCCGCAGCAGCGGGCACAGGTTGCGGGTCATCGGGCGTTGGGACGGTAGGGGCGGGGTAGGGTGCATTAAGTTCTCAGCTCGGAGGACGCGTCGTTGTTGTTATCGTAATCGAGGTTATCGTAGCGTCCCCGATTCTCTCGTACACCAAATTGCATCGCTTCTCCGATTACGAAAACGACAACTACAATTATTACCACACGATAGAAATACTAATTCTGGGAGTATGTCGTAGACTACCATTTTTTCAGAATTCTACTGATTTCCTGCGATGCCCTTACTGCGTGCTGCCCCTGTCCCTGAGCCTTGATCATAATTTCGCCCACCTTATTCAGTCCCTGCGTCACCGCTCCCTTGCAGAACATGGTCTTGCGCGCACAAACCCACATGGGCCGGTCGGCCTTGAGCGGATTTGTGATCAAGGCCGTCGACAACTGAAGACGCTTGAACGACAATTGACCTGTCCGCAGAAAATTGCGATGCGCGCACGGATTATTTTGTTGGCGAGTCGAGACGTCGGCGTGCGGGCGACGGCCGACGAACTCGGTATCGGTCGATCTACCGCCCAAGCTTGGCGGCGGCTTTGATCACAAATCCGCCCAAGGCTGACCGATCCATGTGGGTTTGCGCGCGCAAGACCATGTTCTGCAAGGGGGCGGTGACGTCGGGACTGAATAAGGTGGGCGGAATTATGATCAAGGCCTGCTGGACATGCCAGGGCAAGCCGCTGGCAGCCTAGCCGGAAGTGGTCCGAGCGATTCCATCGCGA
>JADNEJ010000036.1 GCA_016292295.1 Candidatus Thiodictyon intracellulare | reverse complement strand
CGGCAGAAGCAAGTCAGTGTCGCGGTCCATCGGGTGGAAGCGGCGCATCGGCAGTGGCACTCCGGCCATCGGGGTTAATCCCGACAGTATACCGGACCTGCCACCCCGACGGGGCCCCGAAGTCCGACAGGCTGCTAGCCTTGTGCGGTGCCTCGGCGCTGGTCTGGTCCTGGCCGCACGATTCGGCCCCGCAGGGCTCGATTAGGGGCGCGGCGGCATCGACGATCCGGATCGCGCAGCCCAGGGGCTGCCAGGTCAGCGGCTGTACGGAGTCGGACATCGTCGCTGGCGGCAACCCCTATCGTCTGCACACTTGCTCGGCAGCCTAGTCCCCGGCGTCGATCACGGTAGTCGGTGCAACGTGCCCTGTCGCAGTGTTGGTGGTCGGGGGCGGGGGCGGGGGCGGCGGTGGTCAAATTCTCGCCCGGGCGGATAATCGTCGGTCGCCGGGATCGTCGCTGCGGGCGGCGGCGCAGCAGTTGGTTTCGTCGTTGGGGCGGGCGCGTCCGGAGGCAGGGCGACATTTATCCCGGATATACCGTCGGGGCGTCAGGGACCGCGGGATTCAGCGGCGGAAATGGCTACTACTGGGCCGGGAGGGCGGCGGGGGGGCGCCGGCACCACAGGTGCGTCCGCTACTGCGACCGGTAGCGGTACCGTCTCGGACATCACTGGGGCATCCTTGGTGTTTGGTGGCGGTAGGGGCGGCGGGGGGCGAACTATCCCAGCTATCCCAGGGGCCTCGGCGGTACGGGAGGAGGCGGAGATGGCGGCACGACCGGACCCGCAAGTGCAGGCGTAGCCGGCCGCGGGGGCGGGGGTGGCGGCGGGAGCGTAACTATAACAGTATCGTGCAGGCCGGTGCTGCGGGCGGGTCCGGAGTTGTAATCGTGAGATATCCCAGATGATCTATGGTGAAGCCGCGTAGACCTTGGCGCTGGTAGTGTGCGGCGGGCCCTGGTCAGGCTATCCCCCGGAGATACGGTTTTGAGCGTTGGCCGTTGCCAGCGCGTCAGCACTGGGCGCGTTGGCGATGCTGGGCGCGCTCGTCTGGGTGGCGGGCGCCCTGGTAGCCATGAGCCGCCAGAACCCAGAACCCAGAACCCAGAACCCAGAACACAGAACCCAGAACACAGAACCGACATGCTGACCGTCATCGAAGACCAACTCCTCGCCCGCGCCAAGCGGCGCTTGGCCTCGCCCTGCGCAACTATCTGCTGCTGCCCGGTGGACGCGGGCAACTGGCGACGCTTTTGGGTGCCCAGAGTCTGGCGCCGTCGGTGGTATTCGCCACCTGGCTGGGCACCCAACGCCCCGCCGGGCGGATGGACGAGGGGCGGCTGGTCGGCCCGGCGGGGCTACAGTTCGTAGGTCGGGTTAGCGCAGCGTAACCAGACACCTGCCAGTCGGGTTACGCCCAGTAGGGCTAACCTGACCTATGCTCTACGCCCGACGATCGCTCGCTTACGACCATGACCATGAGAACGACGCCGATGAATCAACTGCCCGCCAGCCTGATGATTGCGACCCGCGAGCGCTCCTGGGAGGGCGAGCTGGCCGGCTGGCTGCCCAATCCGGCCCCGATCCTGAAGGTGCTGGAGCGCGATATCCGCACCTATCGCGAGATGCGCGCGGATGCCCATATGGGCGGGTGTATCCGGCGGCGCAAGTCCGCCGTGCTGGCGATGTCCGGGACCCTGGAGCGCGAAGGGTGCACGGCACGCATTCACAAGAGTATCGAGGGCATTTTGGCGGACCTGGCGGCGACCGCGGATCCCACCGAGTTGGGTGCGCATCTGGGGCTGCGGGCGCTGCGGGCGCTGCGGGCCGAGGCCTTGGACGGGGCCCTGTATGGCTATCAGCCGATCGAGATCGGCTGGGGCCGGGTGGGGTCGCTGCTGGTGCCCGGTGCTCGCCCAAGGCAAGCCGCCGGAGTGGTTCCACTTCGATGGCGCCAATCAGTTGCGCTTTCGCGCGCGCGACGCCGCGACGGATGGCGAGTTGCTGCCGCCGCGCAAGTTTCTGCTAGCACGCCAGGACCCCCTATGGATTTCCCGATCTGTGCATGGTCTATTGACCCTACACCTTCCGGCGAGTGGCGCGCTTCTGGGTGGCGTGGCTGGAGCGCTATGGCGAGGATTTCCTGGTGGGCAAGCTGCCGCGCAGTGCCTCACCTCAGGAATTTGAGGCCCTGGCGGTGAGCCTGGAGGCGATGATCTAGGACGCGGTGGCGGTGATCCCGGACGACGGCTCGGTGACAGTGCTGGCCTGCGCCAATAAGGGCGTCAGTACCGATGCCCATGAGCGGTTTCTCAAATACTGACGCGGTGAGATCAGCATCGCGCTACTTGGCTTCAACCCAATGCCATTAATTTAGGCCTCGCTTACCGGCAGCGCTTGAAGTTGTGGTGGAAACTCTGGATCTTGGCCGGCTTCATCTTGACTTGACTTTGGCCATTTTAGGCGACCCCGATCATCGTGCCAGCCGTAACCGGCAATCGGGGGTCAGGGTCCGCACGGCGGACCTTGGAGGACCATGGAGCCAATCCGTCTGGTCCGCTACGCGGCCCCGGCGCGATGGCCGGGCATGCCGCGCGCTGCCGCTCAGGCAGTCGCGGCCAGTTGCGCGAGCA
>JADNEJ010000345.1 GCA_016292295.1 Candidatus Thiodictyon intracellulare | reverse complement strand
AATTCCGCCCACCTTGTTCAGTCTCGGCGTCGCCGCTCCCTTGCAGAACATGGTCGTGCGCGCGTAAACCCACATGGGCCGGCCGGCCTTGGGCGGATTTGTGATCACGGCCCCGCGATGGCGTGAGGCTCATCGCATCGCGCAAGACCTGACGCGCTACTGTGTCTTTGCAAGCTGCGACAAGGGCAAGAACAGGTGCAAGGGATGCTCCGGCAGCATCTCGAAGCCCAGTCGACGATAGAAGGTCGCGGCCTGCTCGTGTTTGGCATCGACGATGACGGCGTAGAGCCCGACGCGCTCGGAAAAGGCCAGGGCGAGATGCAGGGCAAAGGCGAGCAAATCCTGTCCGATCCCCTTGCCCTGTTCGCGGCAGTCCACTGCCAGGTGCCCGATGCGCAACACCGGCACCAGTTGGCGGGGCAATTTGAGGGTGACGGGCAACTCGGCGGCCCCCACCTGCCCGGCGCTGACCGTGACGAAACCGGTCACCGTATCTGCGTCCGGCGCCAGGGACACGTAGGTCTTGCCGCGGCCGCGCCGCTGTTGCTGACGCGCCAGGCGCAGCAGAAAGTCGCTCAGAGCGGTCTCGCCACAATCGAACTGAGTGCGGCGGTGTTGTCTGGTCAGAAGTTTAATGCGGGCGGGCATTCAGCGCCGTGCCATCAGGGCGTGCAGTGCCTCGTTGGGCTCCGCAGGATCTTCGCAGGCCGCGATGAAGGCGTCGAAGGCAGTCTGGGACAGCACCAGGTTGTCATTGTCGGCGACGATGCGCCGAGCGGCCTCGTAGGCGTTTTGCAGCATGAAGCCGGAAACGGTGGTCCCCATCAGCGCCGCGGCACGCTCGATCAGGGCCTTGGCCTCCGGGCTGGTACGCAGGTTGATGCGGGTGGATGCGGTGGGATGCATGGCGCGGCTCCGGGGAAGAGGTTACTATCGTACGTCATATTAACCCACAAATCTCGCGAACCAACGCCGATAGAAACTGCGATGCTGGAACATGATCTCCTCCTGCTGGTCGGCCTGGGGCTGACCCTGATCCACATCCTGGGGCTACTGTTCGCCATCCACGCGGTGACTTCGGTGCGTACGCCCTAAGGGGCTATCGCGTGGGGGGTGTCACTCGTGACCTTCCCCTATCTGGCACTGCCGCTGTATTGGGTCTTCGGGCGCGACCGCTTTCACGGCTATCTCGATGTTCTGGGTGCCGAACTGCAGGCGGATGCGGACAGCCAAGTCGCGGCATTGCCCGCGCGATTGGAAGCGGTCCGGGTACTACTGCCGGACGGACGCGCCGATGAGCTCGAGGTCCTCGCCCGGCTCGGCGGCACCCCCTTCACCTGCGGCAATGAGGCGACTCTGCTGGTGGACGGGGACGCGACCTTCGCCGCCATTGAGAGTACAGAGCGCTACTGCCTGGTCCAATTCTTCATCGTCAAGGACGATGCCCTGGGTCGGCGCTTCCAGGCGCTGTTGATGCGCTAAGCCGCGGCCGGGGTGCGGGTGCTGCTCCTGTACGATGAGGTCGGCAGCCATGCGCTGCCGCGTGCCTATCTTCGTGACCTGCGCGCATCCGAAGTGTCTTGCTCGGCCTTCCACACCACCCGCGGTCCGCGCAACCGCTTCCAGCTCAATTTCCGCAGTCACCGAAAAATTATGGTGGTGGATGGCTGTACCGCCTTCGTCGGCGGTCACAATGTCGGCGATGAGTACCTGTGGCTGGGGCCGCTCTGACACTGGCGCGACACCCATCTGCGCCTCCAGGGTCCGGTGGTGTTGGCCCTGCAGCGGGTGTTCGCCGCGGACTGGTACTGGGCGACGCGTGAGCCCCCACGAGTGGATTGGGATCTACCGCCGGCCGCGGCGCCGACACCTGAAACGATGTCGGCGCTGCTAATCTACCCGACGGGACCGGCGGACGCCCTGGGCAACTGCTCCAAGTTCTTCCAACAAATGATCGACGGGGCGCGGCGGCGGCTGTGGATCGCCAGCCCTTATTTCGTCCCCGACTCACCGGTGTTCGAGGCCCTGCAACTGGCCGCGCTGCGCGGGGTTGACGTGTGCATCCTGCTGCCCGCGCAGCCCGATCATCGGCTGGTCTATCTGGCGTCCTTTTCCTTCCTGGAGGCGGCGAAGCGCACCGGCATCCAGGTCTATCGGTATCAGGACGGTTTTCTCCACCAGAAGGTGGTGCTGGTGGACGAGGAAGTCGCCGGCGTCGGCAGCGCTAACCTGGACAACCGTTCGCTGCGGCTCAATTTCGAGAGCACGGCGATCCTGGTGGACCGGGGCTTCGCCGCCGCGGTCCACGCGATGCTGGAAGAGGACTTCCGCCGCGCCCGCCGCACCTCGGTCGTGGCCCTCCGCGAGCGCGGCTGCAGCCTTCCGCTGGGCGGTGCAGGCGGCGCGCCTGCTCGATCCGATCCTGTGATCTCCAGACCCGGAAAGCGTTCACGCTCATTCGCAAATAAATCTAATAAAAACAACATTTTTACCACATAATCACAGTCGCCTGGTAGGTGCGTTGCTAGACGCGGATCGCGCCTTGAAAACGCTTGGCGAGCTTGGCGCCTTGGCGTGAGAACGGGTAGCCGTTTAGCCCTCCTCTGTTCTTAGCCCTCTTGGACGATCATAAGCCTACGCGACACAGCTCGACGGCCG
>JADNEJ010000321.1 GCA_016292295.1 Candidatus Thiodictyon intracellulare | reverse complement strand
CAGGACTGGCTGTCCAAGGGCCACCTGGCACGCTACGTAGTCGAGGTGGTGGAAGACTTTTCGACCCGGGCGTCGCTGCCCTTATGGCTCAGGCAGGGGTCCGCCGTATTGAGCCGATAGGGGCGCACCACCAGGACCGGTGCGCCGTCGTGCACCCGCTGGCGGCGGCGCAGCACGGCGCGGATGCGGATGCTCAGTTCATCGTGATCGAAGAGCTTGGCAACATAGTCGTCCGCCCCGACCTCCAACCCGATCACATAATCGGACTTGCGCTCGCGCCCGGTGACGATGATGAGCCCGATGGCGCTGGTCCCGCCCAGTTTGTGGGCGATATCCATGCCATCCTCGGCGCCGAGATTGAGATCCAGCAGTACCAGGTCGACATCGCCTTGCCGCAGGAAGCGCTTGAGCTCGACCCCATCAAAGGCAAGAGACACGTCGAAGCCGTCGCTGACCAAAAGGCGTTGCAGGCTGCGGGCCAGGGGCACGTCGTCCTCGACGAGGATGATGCGCGGTGTATCGGTCATGATGGTTACGAGCGGATCAAGTGGGTGCACACTATCCCAGGCGCCGCGGGTCACGCCGCGGTGGACGGACGCGGGATGGCGCTAAACGGGATCGTTTTCGGTTTTTCGTTGCCGGCTTTTCTTAGCTCTCTCCTGAGTCAGTGATCTGAATGAGCCTAGGAATCGTTGATCTATTGGAATTTAAGCGAGATAGAGTTAAAATGGCGCACTCCTGAGACTCACTCCGCAGGTGACATAGTGCGACGACTGATCATTGCGAAATCGGAGGCTGATTTTACTTCTCTGCGGAATTTGGACTGATCGGGATGGCGATTAGTCAACGCACCGACCTGGCGAAAGATGCGACCGCAGCGGCCTTAATCATAATTCCGCCCACCTTGTTCAGTCCCAGCGTCGCCGCTCCCTTGCAGAATATGGTTTTGCGCGCGCAAGCCTACATGGGCCGGCCTTGGGCGGATTTGTGATCAAGGCCGACCGCGTCGGCCCGGAGCGATGCCATACCGAATGCCAAGATTCTGACCAGCACATCGCGATGGAATTGCTATGACCACTTTCTACTAGGCTGCCAGCGGCTTGCCCTAGTATGTCCAGCGAAAAGGCTTAGCCATCGTCTCATTGAAGTAGTCGATGAATTTGTTGATCTTATCACATAGATCTTCGATCGAAAAAAATTCTCTCGTCGAATAAGTGTGCGGCCCAAAATCGAGAACAAAATTTCAATCTGATTCGGCCATGAATAGTGTTTAGGTATGAAATGAAAGGCGATGCGATGCGTGGGATCGCAAAGAAACGCTTGGCGCGTCGCCATGGACTCGAGAATTCCACACTTGCCTGTGACGCCGAGGTCACCGTTAAAGCCGATGGCATCCGCAATTAAACGCACGACGGATTCTGAGAAACGGGTATTGAGATTGTCCATGACGAGGCACAACTGCGACTCCGCCGGGCACGCAGTAAAAATGGGGGATAGGAAACGCGTGAAATCGTCTTCGGTTCGCGTCTGGCCGAGTTGCTGAATCACCTTGCTGGTCGCAACGTTAAACCCGGCACCCGGCAATCAGGGTATGGATGCCGTGGCGCTTATACTCGAACTCGCGGCGCTCGACCCGTCCTGAGGTCATTGGCTGCCTCGGCGCTATACGCTCAAGTGCCTGTATTCCGGTTATTTCGTCAACCGAGATCGTCCGGATTCACGCTGCCGCCCGCTCCGGGGCCAGACGGTACGTCTCGCAGATGTCTTGGAGTTTCTCCGCGAACTAGAGATCTGGTTTGGCGTTCAGCCAGCTACGACTGCGATGTGGTTTGATGTCCGCTGATTTTAAAAAAACGCCCGATAGAGCGCGACGAGATGCTCGGGACAACCCCCTGTTTCATCGCCTCGTCGGCGACTTCCCATTGTGTCAAATGGGTGATGGATCGCCCACTCTCGCGCGGGTCTTCGCAGGCCAGGGTCACCACCGCGCAGCTCTGCTCCGCCGTGAAAATCGGTGGCGTACCGGGCCGCGGGGCATCCGATAACCGCTCCGCGACGCTGGCGTCGGAGTTCTCCGTCCACCGCCGCCGCCAAGCTTGGACGGTAGATCGACCGATACCGAGTTCGTCGGCCGTCGCCCGCACGCCGACGTCTCGACTCGCCAACAAGATAATCCGTGCGCGAGCCTTAATCATAATTCCGTCTAAGGCCAGCCTGTCCATGTGGGTTTGCGCGCGCAAGACAATGTTCTGGAAGGGAGCGGCGATATCTTGACTGAACAAGGTGGACGGAATTATGATCAAGGCCAAGGTTGCGTGCGCGCATCGCAGTTTGCTGCGGACAGGTCGGTTGTCGTTCAAGCGCCTTCAGTTGTCGACGCTCACGATCGGCTACAAGGACGGGGGCAGCACGCAGTAATGGCATCGTAGGGAATCAGTAAAATTATTAAAAAATAGTAGTTTACGAAATACACAAAGAAATAACATTAGGATTTCCATCATGGGATACTAGCTACATCAGGCTGCTACGTTTGGGCAAGAGCGACTTTGAAGCGATCGAGGCGTTCCGGTACGACCCGTATTTCGCTGAGACGTTGGATGTCGACCAAGTTCCCTCGGCCGTCACGTTGCGCCAGCGCCTTGATACCCACGCGGCGGCGTTCATG
>JADNEJ010000104.1 GCA_016292295.1 Candidatus Thiodictyon intracellulare | reverse complement strand
AAGTCGTAGCCAAATCACTGAATAAATAGCCATGTGCGTTTGCTACATAATGCCGTAAAAATTGACGCAGCGGCGATCCTCTCGCGACCGCTTGCGCAATTTTGCGCCACGAATCTCGACTCCAACTACCTTTGGTAGCCGTATGTCGGAGTACGGCACCATACTAGTTCACGGATTCAGGTACCCTATTGTATTTCTTGGCGAGCTTTGCGCCTTGGCGTGAGTAACTGCCGGACTCTGGGTTATGCTTGCTGCGCAAGGCCCACCGGCTCAAGTTATGCCGCGATCCCGGAATGGCGCAGCAGTGCATCGGTCGTCGGCTCGCGCCCGCGGAAGTCGACATAGAGGACCATGGCGTCCCGAGAGCCGCCTTGCTCCAGGATCGTCTCCTTGAAGGAGCGCCCGGTGGCGGGGTCGAAGATACCGCGCTCCTCGAACAGCGAGAAAGCGTCCGCGGACAGGACCTCCGCCCATTTGTAGCTGTAATAGCCGGCGGCATAGCCCCCGGCGAAGACGTGTGAGAAGCTGTGGGCGAAGCGGTTGAAGGCCGGCGGGCGGATGACCGCTACCTGGTCGCGGACCTCCTCCAGGATCTCGTAGATACGTCCGCCGCGGGTGGGGTCGTATTCCAGGTGCAGGCGAAAGTCGAACAGTGAGAACTCGAGCTGGCGCACCATCTGCATGGCGGACTGGAAGTTCCTGGCGGCCATCATGCGCCCATATAGGTCGGCCGGGAGCGGCTCACCAGTCTGCCAGTGGGCGGCAAACAGGGCCAAGGGCTCGCGCTCCCAGCACCAGTTTTCCATGAACTGGCTGGGTAATTCCACCGCGTCCCAGGCGACCCCATTAATGCCGGCCACCGCCGGATAATCGATCCGGGTCAACAGGTGATGCAGACCGTGGCCGAACTCGTGGAACAGGGTCTCGACCTCGTTGTGGGTCAGCAGTGACGGCTGGTCCCCGACCGGCGGGCTGAAGTTGCATACTAGATAGGCCACCGGGCTCTGGTCGTAGCGGGCGGTATGTAGCCGGTTGGTGCACACATCCATCCAGGCCCCGCCGCGCTTGTCTGGGCGGGCGAAGGGGTCGAGATAGAACTGACCGCGCAACTGGCCGCTGGCGGTGTCCCGGATCTCGAAGAAGCGCACTTGCGGGTGGTAGGTCTCGAAGCCCTGGACTTCCTCGATCTTCACGCCGAAGAGGCGCTGTGCCACCCCGAAGAGCCCGCTTAGGACGCGGGAGATCGGGAAGTAGGGGCGCAACTCCTCCTGGCTGATCTGGTAGCGGTGCACGCGCAGCTTTTCCGAGTAATAGCCGATATCCCAGGGCTCCAGTTGCTTTTGGCAGTGGTGCTCGAGCGCGAAGGCGCGGACCTCCTCCAGTTCGCCGCGCGCCTGGGCGATCGAGCGCTGTGCTAGGTCGTTGAGGAAGGCAAGTACCTGCTGCGGCGAGCGCGCCATTTTGGTGGCGAGTGAGCGGTCGGCATAGTTGGCGAAGCCCAGGATCTGAGCGAGTTCGTGGCGCAGCGCCAGGATGCGCTCCATGAGGTCGCTATTGTCCCACTGGCCAGCGTAGGGCCCCTGGTCGGAGGCGCGGGTACTGAAGGCCTGATAGACTTCGAAGCGCAGGTCGCGGTCGTCGGCGTAGGTCATGACCGGGATATAGGAGGGCATGTCGAGCGTCAGGAGCCAGCCGTCCTGGCCGCGTTGCTGTGCGTTCTGACGGGCCAGGCCCAGGGCGAACTCGGGCAGTTCGGCGAGCCGCGACGGGTCCGTCACCAGCTTGCTCCAGGCGTTGGTGGCGTCGAGCAGGTTCTCCGAATATTTGGCTGTGAGCTGGGACAACTCCTGGCTGATTGCCTTGTAGCGCGCCTTGCGCTCGGCGGGCAGGTCGACGCCGGAGAGGTGGAAGTCGCGCAGCGCGTTCGCGAGCAGTTTGTGCTGGGTGGCGTCCAGGTGTTCCTGGGTCGTGACCGTCTGGTAGCCGCGGAACAGGTCCTCGTTCTGGCCCACCTCGGTGCCGTAGTCGCTGAGCTTGGGCAGGCAGGCGTTGTAAGCGGCGCGCAGGGCCTCGCCGTTCATAACGGCGTTGAGGTGTCCCACCGGGGACCAGGTGCGGCTCAGGGTGTCGTCCAACTCCTCCAGGGGCTCGACGAAGTTCTCCCAGGTCGGTACCCCCGCGGCCCCGGTCAGGCGGGCGATCTCCGCCCGGCAGGCCGCGAGCCGCGCATCCAGGGCCGGTTCCACATGTTCGGGCAGGATGCGGGAAAAGGCGGGGAGACTGGGCTGGTCGAGGAGGGGGTTGGACATGCGGCTAGCCTTGCAGATGATTGGATTGGTCGTTGTCGTTGTCGTTGTCGTAACCGAGGTTATACTCAGTTAATGCTAAATTTTCGGTTTCCTCACCGACCGGTTATTTCAAAGTTCTTCGTCAGCAAGGAGCGCAAGTCGCTTTGGTATTCACCCGGGTTGCTGAAGAAGTCTGCGCAGGCTTTGCTAAACCATTTAAATAATTCGTAATACTTATTATACAGAATTTTTTTCTTAAAGAGTTTCCATAGCCGCCCAATAAGATTCAAATTGGGCGCATAAGGCGGGAGAAAGACAAGCTTGATGTGGGAATCCTTGATGTAATCTTGAACCGCTTTGGAGCGGTAGTAGCGAGCGTTGTC
>JADNEJ010000218.1 GCA_016292295.1 Candidatus Thiodictyon intracellulare | reverse complement strand
AGTGCGAAGCCTATGGGCTGCCCACCGCGCCGCTGCAGATGCGCTTGGTACGGGTAATCCTAAGATGCGCTTGGTACGGGTAATCCTACAAGGGCGGGGAGACCGAGGTGCTAGCCACCTCGCTGCACGATGAGGAAGCCTTTCTCGCACATTTTTTCAAGTACCTATATCACTTGAGGTGGGGCATAGAGGAGCAATATAAACGCGCCAAGTGCCGGGTGGAGATCGAGAATTTCTCCTGGCGCAGTGCCCAGTGCGTGCGTCAGGATTTCTACGCCAAAATCTTCGCCATGATCTTCGCCATGAACCTCACGACGATTCTGGTCTGGGTCGCCCAGGCGATTGCCGACCGGCTCTACCAGACGCGGCGCCACGCCTACCGGGTGAACTTCGCCAACGTCTTTTCGAAGATGAAGCACGCCATCGCACGGCTGCTCTTGGGACTCGCGGGCCAGGAATTGGTCACCGCGTTGGCCTCGGCGATAGCGGCCAGTGTCGAAGCCGTGCGGCCAGATCGCGGCGCCCCACGCAAGATGAAGCCGGCCAAGATCCAGGGTTTCCACCCCAACTTCAAGCGCCGCCGGTAAGCAAGGCCTAAATTAATGGCATTGCGTACTTCCGTACTCACGTACTTCCCCTCCCTATGATCAAACGCCAACACGACAAGCCTTGCCTCTTCGTACTCGACACCAATGTCCTGATGCACGACCCGACCTGCATCTTCCGCTTCCAGGAGCACGACATCTTCCTGCCGATGGTAGTTCTGGAGGAGTTGGACCACGGCAAGAAGGGCATGTCCGAGGTAGCCCGCAATGTCCGCCAAGCGACCCGCTTCCTCGACCAACTCCTGTCTCAGTCGGACAAGGACGAAATCGATGCCGGCCTGCCGATCGGCCCCGTTTGCGCCAACGGCGGCGGCCGGATCCTGCCGGTCGCCGGGCGGCTCTACTTCCAGACCCAGCCCATGGGTCTGCGCCTGCCGCAGTCCCTGCCGGGGAGCCTGGCCGACAATGACATCCTCGGGACTGCCCGCGCCCTGCACGAGCTGCGGCCCGACCGCCAGGTCATCATCGTCTCCAAGGACATCAACCTGCGAATCAAGGCCGCGGTCCTCGGCATCCCGGCCGAGGACTATTCCAACGACCAGGTCTTGGACGATGCCTCGCTCCTCTACACCGGAGTGGAGCAACTCCCCAAGGAATTTTGGGAGCAACACGGCAAGTCCATGGACTCCTGGAAAGAAGAGGGCCGCACCTATTACCGCGTCAGCGGGCCGAGGCTGGACGACTGGTACCCCGGCGAATGCATCTACAGCGGCGACGACAGCAGCTTCGAGGCCATCGTGCGCGGTAAGCCCAGCACCGCCGAGGCGGTGATCGAACTGGTCGAGGACTACCGTATACCACGCCACAACGTCTGGGGGATCAACGCCCGCAACCGCGAACAGAACTTCGCGCTCAACATGCTTATGGACCCGGAGCTCGACTTCCTCACCCTGCTCGGCACCGCCGGTACCGGCAAGACCCTGTTGGCACTGGCCGCGGGTCTGGCCCAGGTGTTGGACCGCGGCCTCTACAAGGAGATCATCATGACCCGGGTCACGGTGCCGGTCGGCGAGGACATCGGCTTCCTGCCCGGCACCGAGGAGGAGAAAATGACCCCCTGGATGGGTGCCCTGATGGACAACCTGGAGGTCTTGACTCGCCCCGAGGGCGGCGACTGGGGGCGCGCCGTCACCAACGATCTGGTCAAGAGCCGCATCCGCATTCACTCCCTCAACTTCATGCGCGGTCGCACCTTCCTCAACAAATACGTGATCCTAGACGAGGCGCAGAACCTCACCGCCAAACAGATGAAGACCCTCATTACGCGCGCCGGGCCTGGCACCAAGATGGTCTGCCTGGGCAACATCAGCCAGATCGACACGCCCTATCTCACCGAGACCAGCTCCGGCCTCACCTTTGTCGTCGATCGCTTCAAGTACTGGCCCCACGGCGGACACATCACCCTGATGCGCGGGGAGCGCTCGCGGCTGGCCGATTTCGCGTCCGAGGAGCTATGACGCGCGCACTGGAGCGCTTCGCCCGGGAAACCCTGGGCTGCAACTGCGCACCCGAGGTCTTCCAGCGGGTCCAAGAGGACCTGGTCCCCCTGCCAGGTCTGGCCGCACCGGTGCGACGCATCGCCATCGGCGGGCGGCTCCTGATCTACCTGATCCCGATCATCGCGCCCGCTCTGGCGGTCGCGCGGATCGGCGACTGGGCCGCGGCGAGCCTAGCGGAGCGCGACCGCCACGGCATGAACCGGGTGCGACTCGTCCTGGGTCTGGCGGACGCGACACCCGCCGCAACCGCGGCCATCGCGAGCGCCTTCGCCCAACTGCCTGCGCGCGATGAGCGGCTGCACCTGCACCTGCTCTCGGCCGAGGCCCTGCACTACGAGTGCGGCACCCCGGAACTCAACTGCATCATTCGGCCCACCCAAAGACCTCATGACCGCACCTGACCCCGCCCCTCAGCCCCCGAGACAGCACGCGAGACGTGTGCGAGATTGGGCAATCAACCTGGCCCTAGCAGCCTGTCGGACTTAGCGACCGGCGCCACCGCCTGAGGCCCTTGAACGAGCTTTTTGTCGCAAAAAAGAGAGGGTTTTCGGCTAGAAACGCAGTTTTCCGCGGTGTTCCCCTGA
>JADNEJ010000520.1 GCA_016292295.1 Candidatus Thiodictyon intracellulare | reverse complement strand
CCCACGCTACCGGAACCGCGCTCGGAATTCATGCAGCCTTGCCGGAAGGACACGTCGTACACATAATATTCACAGACGTTACCGAGACTGTCGTAAAAACCACAGGGATTAGACTTCTTCTGGCCGAACGGGTGGGTACCGGAGCGGGGATTGGGATATTGCTGCTGCAGTCCGAGGACCAGCCCGTTGAGGCGGGCGACGAACCCCTGCACTGCCTCTCAGCTCACCTGCTCCACCGGACGGTCGGGGCTTTGGAACCGGCTAAGGTTCTCGCCCATTACGGCCTGCCACAGTGCCTGGGTGCAGAGGGTGTTGACGAGCCAGAAGCCTTCACCGATAGCGAGTTGGTGCCGCGGCCCCTCGTCGTCCCAACGCCCCGGCTCGTCCGGCGGCGAGCCCATCCGGAGGGTCCCAGGCAGGATCCAGCGCAGCCGCTGCACCACGCGCCCGACGGCCGAGGTCCGGCATCGAGAATTCGATCCAGTCGCCATACTGGTCGCTGTCCCGCTGATCCGTCCAGAGCGGCAGGTCATCCAAGGGTAAGATCGGCGAGGGTCTGGACGGCGTCGCGGGACCTGCTCAAGGCGGCGCACACGGCCCGCTCCAGGGCCTCCCGCCGGTCCTTGCACTGCTGCCAGGTCCCAACGCGAGTCTTCCCAGAGGATTAGCCGCTGACCGGGAGCCAGTCCGGAGCGACGCCCCGGCAGCGCCAGCGGACCTCAATGAGGCGGTCCGGGTAGCGCCCGGGCGGGCCGGGAAACAACGGAGGGCGAGCGATGAGGATGCGGTCACGGGCGATCGGATAGCCAGTCGCAATTTGGCCCTCCTCGTCATTGGTGTTGGCCTCTGGCACGAAGAATGTGTGTGCCAGAGTACCGCGGACCAGGGTTTCTACCAACACTTGAAGGGCACGCCGGATCAGGCGATGGAGCGATGCGACGCCATGTCGGCTAGCCACCTGTGCCGCGCAAGCGCCTGGCGGCAGCGGCTTCGTCCAGGGCGTTCCAAGGTCAGACAGAGGGCCGCGCAGACCTGCGGTGACGGTCGAATCGCGAAAGGACACGCAAGGAGCGTCGCGGCCCGGGCGACGGCGATCTCGCACCCCGAGCACAGCGCCGCCGGTCAGGATGGGCGGGGGCGCTGGCGTCACCTCCCTCGCGGTCCCGCGCCGAGGCATCACGGCATTTCTTAAACAGCGCTCAATGGGAGTAAAATACCTGCGTGCCGGTTCTTGAGCTTGGCGCACCCGTGGCAGCCCTCTGGGATACCCGCCCGTGCATTCCCAAGGGGTTTCCTCAATATCCACCTTAAACCCTAAACCCTAAACCAAACGGAGACTCCCATGAATTTCATCACCCTGAGCTACATCGTGGCCGGCGCCGCGCTCGGATGGCTTGCCGCGCTCCTGGTGCGGCGCGGTGCGTTCGGTCAAATCATCGACCTCGCCACCGGCGCCCTGGGCGCCTGGTGCGGCGACTACGTGTTCGGCCAACTCAGCCTCGCCACGCAATACCCTGGTTGGCAGGGCGCGCTGGGCGCCGCCCTCATCGGTGCTGCCGTGCTCTTGTTCGTGCTCGGTTTGATCAAGCGGTCCTGATCCGGTTCCGCGGGGTGGGCCGGCCGGCGACTCGTGCGCCAGGGCCCTCCGCCCCGCGGTTGGCTTGCTCCCGCCCTCACTCATAAAACCTGAGACAGACAAAGTGTTCCTTCCGGCAATCGGCGAAGGACGCCGATTTATCGGCACGCAATCAGGAAACCCTAGGCTGTCCCGGGCCTGCGAAGGGTCCTCCATCCAGCCGCGGTAGGGTACGAAAGCCCTCCAAAACCAGGTCCCAGGGAACGGTCCACTGGCGTACACCTTCGCGGCGATGTCGATATCGCGCTGGTCGGCGAACTCCATGACCGCCAGGGTATCCGGAGAGAACGGGCGGATCATGGCGACGGACATGCCCAAAAAGTCGCCGTTCGTGGCCGCCGAGAGGGCAAGCGGAGTGCGAATCAGGAACCGCGCCGAGAGGGTATCCGTCGAGCCGTCAGGCGCCGCGCTGTAGATGGCGAATGGCGAACTTGGTCCGCGAGTCGGACTTGACCCGCTCCCACCGGCCCCAGACCGGCGCCACCCGCTCCGCCTCGTCGGTGACCTTGGGCCAGAAAAAGGCGCTGCACCAGAGGTCCGCGAGCAGGGCGGCGAGGTCGTCGCCCCCTCTGCTACGCATCCCTCGCGAGCTCGAACTCGACGCGAGTGAGGCCACGATCCGCAGGGACGGCGAGCGTCTGATCGTCGAACCGATGAAGCGCCGGCCGGACCTCGCCACCCTGCTCGCCGGATGAGAGCCACTCGATGAGCCCCTCGCGACGTAGACCAAGGCCTTTTGCCCTTGGACGACAACCGCCTTTAAGCCATCGACGGGTTGCGCTATCTGCTCGACACCAACATCCTCTTCGCGCTGATCCGGCAACCCCAGGGGCTGGTCGCCGCGATGTGCGCCCGGCACGGCTACGGCACCGTCTGCGCTAGCAGCCTGCCGGACTTAGCGACCGACGCCACCGCCTGAGGCCCTTGAACGGGCTTTCGTGGTAAAAAAGAGACGATTTTCGGCTAGAAGCGCAGTTTTCCGCGGTATTCCTGGCGGAAGCTCATCACCGCTTTGATAATCCAGAACACCGGCTCGACGGTTTGTTTGCGCAGCGCATAGGCGGCCCGGCCAGCCCCGGTCTTGAGTCGGTTGGTCA
>JADNEJ010000522.1 GCA_016292295.1 Candidatus Thiodictyon intracellulare | reverse complement strand
CGAGTTGTTCGGTGGAGAGGGTATAGTCGAGCATAGGGACGATAGTATATCGACGTCGGCCGGTTATGCTAGAGGCATAAGCGAAAATATCAGATGAAACGTGTATAAGAATTGAGCCGCAAATGAACGCAAATAGAGAGGATGCCGGTTCAGCGTGTCGGCAGGTCTGTCATCCGGAATCGGATACGTCGGACCGCTACGCGTGATCCACGTTTTTCATGCGTGTTTATTTGCGATTAAATTTATTTTCTTCGACAAATCACACGAACTTGACCACCTCAATCACACCCATAGGAGAAGATGCAATGGCACTCGTCACTCAGATCCCCCAATGGCAGGCCCTGGAGCGGCATTGGCAGCAACTCAAGGACACGCAGATGCGCGACCTGTTCGCCGCCGACCCCCTGCGCGCCCAGGCCATGACCCTGTCGGCGGGCGGGCTCATGGTGGATTATTCCAAGAATCTGATCACCCGCGAGACGCTCGATCTGCTGTTCGACCTGGCCCGGGCGGTGGACCTCCAGGGCTGGATCAGGCGCATGTTCGCCGGCGACCAGATCAACAACACCGAACAGCGCGCCGTGCTCCATGTGGCCCTGCGCAACCGCCTCAATCACCCGATCTATGTCGGCGGCCAGGACGTGATGCCGGGGATCAATGAGGTCCTGGCGCAGGTGGCGACCTTCGTCGGCCAGGTCCGCGCGGGTGAGTGGAAGGGCCATACCGGCCGCGCCATCACCGACGTGGTCAACATCGGCATCGGCGGCTCCAACCTGGGACCCAAGATGGTCTGCGCCGCCCTGGGGCCCTATCTCAGCGCCAGCCTGCGCGTGCATTTCGTCTCCAACGTGGACGGCACCCACCTGGTCGAGACGCTCCACGATCTGGACCCCGCCACCACGCTCTTCGTGGTTGCCTCCAAGACCTTCACCACCCAGGAGACCATGACCAACGCCGAGAGCGCGCGCGCCTGGACCCTGACCGCGCTCGGGGACCCGACGGCGGTAGCCCGGCACTTCGTCGCAGTCTCCACCAACGCGGAAAAGGTCGCCGGGTTCGGCATCGACACGGCCAATATGTTCGGCTTCTGGGACTGGGTGGGCGGGCGCTACTCATTATGGTCGGCCATCGGCCTGCCGATCGCACTCGCCATTGGCTTCGAGCGCTTCGTAGAATTGCTGGAAGGCGCCCACACGATGGACGAGCACTTCAGCAACGCGGACATCACCGAGAACGTTCCCGCCGTCCTGGGACTCATCGGCGTCTGGTACGCCAACTTCGCCGGTGCCCGCACTCATGCGGTGCTGCCCTATGACCAATACCTGCGCTTTCTGCCAGCCTACCTGCAACAGGGCGACATGGAGAGCAACGGCAAGCGCGTCACCCGCGACGGCGTCGCGGTCAACTACAGCACGGGCCCCGTGATCTGGGGCGAGCCCGGTACCGATGGCCAGCACGCCTTCTACCAGCTGATCCACCAGGGCACCCAGGTGATCCCAGCGGACTTCATCGGGGCCATCCACAGCCAGAATGAACTGGGCGACCACCATCTGAAGTTCATGGCCAATTATTTCGCTCAGACCGAGGCCCTGATGCGCGGTCGCACCTATGACGAGGCCCTGGCCGAAATGCTCGCCGCCGGAATGCCCGCGGAACGCGCCGGCTTCCTCGCCAGCCACCGCACCTTCCTCGGCAATCGCCCCACCAACAGCATACTCATGGAGCGCCTCACCCCACACACCCTGGGCACGCTGATCGCCATGTACGAGCACCGCATCTTCACCCAGGGCGTGCTGTGGGAGGTCAACTCATTCGATCAGTGGGGCGTGGAACTCGGCAAGCAACTCGCGGGGGTCATTCTCAAGGAACTCAAAGAGGGCCAGGTCGGTTCCGAGCATGACGGGTCCACCACGGCGCTGTTGGAGTATTTCATGCGGCATCGGGCAACGCCCGATCCTCGATGAATTCCAGTGCATTGCCGTCCGGGTCACGGCAGAACAGCGCCCGTCGGCCGGAGCGGCTGGTGGTACAAGGGACCCCGGCGGTGCTGAGACACGCCAGTATGGGACCCAGGTCAGGCACTGTTAGCGCAACGTGACGATCCCGGCCGCCGTGCGCAGGCCGTCCCTCGGACGGGGCGGGGTTAGGCAACTCCAGCAGATGGATCTGGCACCGACCAAGCTGGAGCCAGGCCTCCGGATATCCCAGGTCCGGGCGCCAGGCGTCGCTGGAGAGGCCCAGCACGTCATGGTAAAACGCCAGGAAGCGGGCGGTATCGGCCACGATCAGGCTGGCATGATGGAGTTTGCAGATCAGCGACATCGGATCCTCCGCGGCCTGGAGCCGGTTAGGGGCTTGGCCGGCCTCGATCGTCGTTCCGGCCGTAGAAGCGGCTTCCAGCCGCTTTGAAGCGCCAGGATGGCGCTTCTACGAGCACTGGCCGCTTCGCGGTGGCCGGAACGATCACCAAGGCCGCTTGGCCTATGTTAGTAGCCTGTCGGACTTAGCGACAGGCGCCACCGCCTGAGGCCCTTGGACGGGCTTTTATGGCAAAAAGAGACGGTTTTCGGCTAGAAACGTAGTTTTCCGCGGTGTTCCCCTTACTGCAGACGTAATACGGCCATCCGTTTCAGGTTCAACGCCAGGCAGACCAGCGTTCACTCGCCCTAGACGTTGTCCAGTCCACGGGTAAGAAATTGGCGGAAGCCCATCACCGATTGGATGATCCCGAACACCGGCTCGACGG
>JADNEJ010000297.1 GCA_016292295.1 Candidatus Thiodictyon intracellulare | reverse complement strand
CGATGCTCAACGCCCTGCTGGATGAGTGCCTGCGTCAGGTCAATGCGCCGCATGATGAAGATGCGTGCGCTGGCGCGCGAGTTGCTCAACGACTTCTGGCCGAGGTAATCCGCCAGCGGCGCCAAGAACTTCAAGCCCCACCGTTGCCTTCACCAAACATCTGATCGGGGCAACCCGCTACGGCTACTTGACAACCAGGGGAGCTAAACGGTTATCAGACCAGGCAGCCAGTGTGGCAACAATCATCCCTTGGGTTAGTGGACGATGTCTCGCACTTCGCTACAAGGCGTATGCCCTCGGTGAATTATACGCGCCACCTATAATGAAGCCGCGACGCTTACCAAACAGTCGGGGTCTACCCAATCACAGGTTAGAATCCTGAGGGCGCAGGGTTTGAATCTTGTGCAGCTTGGTCGTTATGAAGAGGCTGACGCAACCCGGGATGAGGCGACGAGACTGGTCGCGGCCGACCCGCGGTTGTAGGTCGACAGTCTGTGCACGAAACGTTGGAGCTCTGGAGAGAATCGCCGGTATGACGAAGCCATGTTAACACTCGATCACGCAGCAACAACGGCCAAGCGCGCCGGTGATCTGCGAGAGCAGGCAGAGTTTCTCCTTTACAAAGCAAGGGTCGCATGGAAACGGGAGCGCCGGATCGAGGCCATCGACTATGCCCGCACGGCCATCCGTACCGCCGACCGCAGCGCTGATACGACCCAGCAACGGCGGTCGCGTCAGGGCTTCTTCCAGATCGCCGCCGCGACTCCGGCCCCGGGCCTCTTGGAGCACCTGATGGCGGCGCTAACGCTTCCGGCGGGGGACCCACGTTAGCTGCCCCCCTGCCTAAGCGACATTATGGCCGTCGCGACCCAGGCCGGATTCTGGCTCGAGTTGGCGCTCCTGATCGAGACCAATTGAGAACATTTCGTGGACGTATGGCCATCGGCATTGGCTGCCTCCCGCCAAGTCGGGTTAGTCTGGAGTACGCAAGCCAGGGCACAGGGCCGCGCCGCGGCCTTTGCCGCCGTCGCCCGGGACCTGCCGGCGATGGCATAGGTCATGGCGATGATCCCGTCGTCAGGGTCCGGGGCTGAATCCGACTCTGAAGCCACCCAGCGGCGCGGCCTGCTCGACGGCCTGGTCCGCGCCTGCGATGTCCCGGGCCTGCTCGGTGACATCGCCGACCTGATCCCCGATGTCTTCGGCCCGGAAAGCGCTGAAGAAGCCGAACGCTTGCGCACCTTCGCCGCCTATCACGCCGCGCCGGACAAGGCTGCTTTCCTGCAACGCAGTGATCCCGACCTGGCGATTGTGATTCGCCGCATCTGGGGTTCGGCGAAACCCGCAGGGCCTGCGCTCCGGGGCGGGCCTTCAAAGCGGTAAATCCGACGTCGGGTGCGCCGCGCGCACCCGACGCTCGCGTGGCGGACAGGGTCGCGGATGCGCACCGCGCCTGGCGACGGGGCCTCGGTGCGGCCCGGGTGCGCGCAGCGCACGCTACAGGCCCTGCGCGCGGGCCGCTGCCGCTAATCCGTCGAGACCCGCCCGCCCGCACTTGAGGCCCGCCAGGGCGACGGCTTGTCCCAGGGCCTCCGCGGGGCCGAGTCCGCGCACCAGCCCATCGATCATCCCGGCGTTGAGTGTGTCCCCGGCGCCCAGAGTGTCAACGACCCGTTCGGGCGGGCGCGCCGGCACCAAGCGGGGGACGCTGCCGCGCTTCAGCAGCCAGGCGCCTTGCGCGCCCCAGCCGAGCACCAGGACCCGGGCGTCGGTAATTGAGAGCAGGCCGGTGAGCCAAGCCCCGGGGTCGGCGGCGGTCCCCGGCCCGCCGTCCTCCAGCGCGAAAGCACGGGCGATCAGGAGCAGGTCGAGCCCGCGCAACAGGGTCTCGATCCTGGGGCGGAGTTTTTCCAACTCCAGTGAGATCGAAATCTGTGGTGCCTCGCGGCGGCAGCGCTCCAGCATCCGGCGGGTTTCGTCCGGGTTGCGGCCCTCGAAATGGACCCAGTCGAAGCGCCCGAGCGGGATGCGCGCGAAGGCGGCGGCACTGAGGTCCGGCAGGTCGCGGTAGTGGACGATGGTGCGGCTGCCGGTCGCCTGGCTCAGGGTGATGCAGGAGCTGGGGCTGGTGCCGCCAGGGCAGCGGATGGCGTGGGTGCAGTCGATGCCGTGGGCGCGCAGGTCGGCGTGGATGAGGGCGGCGCCCGGGTCGTTGGCCAGGGTCCCGGCCCAGGTGCAGGCGTGGCCCAGGTCGGCGAGCAGGGTCAGGGTGTTGGCGCAGTTGCCGCCGCATGTCTGCCGCTGCCCGGTGGCGCGGACCTCGGCGTCCTCTGCCGGGTAGACGTCGACTGTATTGATCAGGTCGAGGGTGGCGACGCCGACACCCAGGATGCGGCCCCGGCTCTCATTCCCGGAGCTGGAGGCCTGCTCAATAGGAGGTAATTGGTTCAATCTCATGCCCCAGGTCGCACGTTTAGGGACCTTGATCACAAATCCGCCAAAGGCCAGCTCATGTGGGTTTGCGCGCGCAAGACCATGTTCTTAAAAGAATCTGCGACGCCGTGACTGAACAAGGTGGGCGGAATTATGATCAAAGCCCGTTTAGGGATTGCCTAGCAGCCTGTCGGACTTCGGAGCCCCGTCGGGGCGGCGGGCCCGGTACACTGTCGGGATAAACCCCGATCGCCGCCCGAGGGCCGGAGTGCTACTGCCGATGCGCCGCTTCCACCCGATGGACCGCGACACTGAC
>JADNEJ010000361.1 GCA_016292295.1 Candidatus Thiodictyon intracellulare | reverse complement strand
AGTGTCGCGGTCCATCGGGTGGAAACGGCGCATCGGCAGTAGCACTCCGGCCATCAGAGTTGATCCAGACAGTGTACCGGACTCGCCGCCCCGACGGGGCCCCGAAGTCTGACAGGCTGCTAGGGCGCACGCACCGGTCGCGGTCGCCCACGCCTACCGGCCGTCTCCGGCAGGCCCAGTGCTGACAGGATGGCGGACCTGGCCTGGCCGGACAGGGAGCGCGGTCTGGCTGCCGGCCCCGGGTGGATCGGTGTGAGGAACTGCACCCGCGCAACCAGCCCTGGGTGGCGCAGGACGCCCCAGAGGTTGGCGGCCAGGGTCTGGTCGCCCACGTAGGCGACGCTGCGATCCGGCGGGGGCTCGTCGCCCGCGCGGTAGCAGAGTGCGACCGGCTGGACCCCCAGGCCCGGTTGCAGGACGATAGAGAAGAGGGGGGGGTAGAAGCGGGCCACGCCGCTCCCTTCGGTGGTGGTGCCCTCGGGGAAGATCACCAGGGTGCCCCCGCGGGCGATGCGCGCGCCGATCTCCATGGTGACCGCACCCACCTGGTTAGCACCGCGCGCGATGAAAAGGGTCCCGACCACGACCGACATCCAGCCGATCACGGGCCAGTGACGGACCTCGGACTTGGACAGGAAACCCAAGTGCCCCTGGGCGCCCAACACCAGCACGTCCAGCCAGGTGATGTGATTGCAGACCAGGAGACAGTGGTCCGCAATCGTACCCGCCACCTCCACCCGCACGCCTAGCGCCCGGCATGCCCGCCGGTACCACCACTGTACGACCGCCGGTAACCAGACGGGACGCGACGCGGCCCCGAAGACCAGGCGGACCCATCCCAGGATCAGCGCCCCGGTCGTCACATGTTCGAGGTAGCGCAGGCAGCGCCAAAGGGTGGTCAAGGGCGTGGCGCGGCTTGGTCCGGGGTCGGGCATCGGGTTCAGGCTCCGAGTTCGGGGCTGCGCCGACGCACTGCGATGGCCCAGAGTGCAACGACCAGACAAGCGCTGAAGCCGATCAGTGCACAACGCGCCAGCCAGAGCCCGAGGATCGGGGGACCGGCATCGTCACAGAATCCGGTCGCCAGGAACAGCATCGGCAGGCGCTCACCCAACCAGTCGACCACGAGGTCGACCAGACTCAAAGCCCCGCCGCCGCAGGAGGCGCTGTCCGGCGGTTGGAGTTGCAGCCACACCTGGTAGGCGCTGATCCCGATCCCGGCGAGCGCACACGACAGGACGACGAGCCCCGGGAACAGGGCACCGCGACGCCGCCCGAGCCAGGCCGCAGCTAGGGCGAATAGGCCCAAGACGATGAACAGCAGGCGCTGGAAGATGCACAGCGGGCAGGGACGCAGGTCCATCCAGACGGTGAGGCCCAGGCTCCCAACTACCAGGGCCAGACAGCCGAGGCCCAGCACCGACCAGAGCAGGCGCGGGCTCGGACGGATCATGGCACCGCTCCGTCGGTGAAGCCGAAGTCCACCGGCACCCGCAGATAAAAGAGGTTCAGATCCTGCGCCGCAATGTGGGCGAGAAAGCGGTCCGTCTCTTCCGGCGTGACGGCGAATCCCACCTCCACCGGCAGGTTCTCGGCCAACTCGAAGAACTGCTCCTCGTGCAGCCGCTCGTGGCGCCAGTAACCCGCCAGGGCGCGGAAGGCCGAGCCGCCGTGCAGGCCGAGCGTCTTCGCCTCCTCCAGCAGCCACTCATAGGCGAGGCGATGGTGGTGGCGGCGCTTCTCCGCCACATAGAATTTGAGAAAACAGCCGTTCATGACACTGGTGTCCAAACTTTATAGTTGAATAAACTCAATTAGCTATGCTGTAGGATGCCCGCGAGATCGGAATCCTGATCAGTAACTAACTGATTTATCGTGGGTGCGCTCGAATAGGGTCAGGCTCAGGACCTGTAGCAAAGTGTAGAGGCTGGCGTCAATATTCATTCGTTTTTTCAAAATCGCCACCAATATGTAGATTAGAGATGCCTATCCAGATTTGCGATTTCACCGTATTCTTGGAGGTGCCGAAAAACGCCTTGATGCGCAAGTGTTACTTGATCCATTTGAAAAACAGTTTCACTTGCCAGGTAACCGTTTAGTCCCTCTGGTTGCCAAGTAGCGGTAGCGGGTCACCCCGATCATGATGGCTGGTGAGGGCAGCGGTAGAGCTGGCCTTGATCATAATTTCTTCCACCTTGTTCAGTTCCGGCGTCGCCGCTCACTTGAAAAACATGGTCTTGCGCGTGTAAACCCACATGGGCCGGCCGGCCTTGGGCGGATTTATGATCAAGGTCGGTGGAGCTTGAAGTCCTTGGCGCCGCTGGCGGTTCACCTCGGCCAGGGACGGCCAGGGCGAGACGGCGTGTTTGCAACAGGTCTCGATAATGCTGACCAAGTGGGCGAAGGCGCGGGTGCTCTGCGCGGTGCGGGTCCCCATGCCGATGCGGCGGGCGATGACGGCCTTGATCACAAATTCGCCCAAGGCCGGCCAGCCCATGTGGGTTTACGCGCGCAAGACCATGTTCTGCAAGGGAGCGGCGACGCTGGGATTGAACAAGGTGGAAGAAATTATGATCAAGGCCGGCGATGATCCAGTGGCGCAGGGCGTGCTCGGCCTCGTTGTTGGTCGATGGCAGCTCCGGATGGTCGAGCACCACCCAAAAGGTGTCCCAGTCGTTGAGCAACTCGCGCTCCAGCACACGCATCTTCTCATGCGGCGCATTGACCTGACGCAGGCACTCATCCAGCAGGGC